>JAJRYL010000201.1 GCA_024275855.1 Deltaproteobacteria bacterium | reverse complement strand
GCTTTGTAGAGGTGCCTTCCGACATGGCGGACCAGGTAGTCGCGTCGATAAACAATATGATGATCGGCGGACGTAAAGTACGCGTGAAACCGGCACGCAACAAAGAGCGCAGATAGCGCTCACACGGAACTGTTGCCTGTTTCCCGTTACAGGTAATAATTTTACGGTTGGCGAAACCGGGGTATGCGTGCTACTTTCAACTGTAAAAATAGTTAGAATACCGCTTTTGCCCTGACCGGCCTTAAACATAAAAGCACGGTTAACATGCGGTACCGACGGACTGCAGCGGTTTCAACTAAGTGACGCAAGGTAGCGCCTTGCGTCACTTGCGTAACAGAATAAGGACGAACAGTTTGAATAAAGAGACTTGTCTTAAAAAAATAACAGCGGTAACGCCTCCGAACCTCGGTGGTTTTGCCGAAGGTAACGCAGGAGGCCAAGCCGTAAGAAAGCAGGAAGGGCAACTTTTGTATGCGCTTTGCAAGGTATTTCTACCCAAAAATATCCTTGAGACCGGTACCCATACCGGTTGTTCCACCAATTACCTGTTAAAGTACGCAGCCGAGCAGAATGCAACTGTTAGTACTTTTGATGTGGAAAGCAAGGCCGGAAAGGATATTATGCAGAGCCTTAGCGCAAACCTTATCCTTCATAAACCTAAAAAGAGGATACTGTCGCGTAAAGTAAGGCCGGTTGATATTGTAAACATAAGGAAACTGGTACTCGAAACAGCAACAGCCGGTGTCGATCTATTCTTTCACGACTCAGACCATAGTTATGAAAACGCCAAATGGGAATACGACAATATCACTGCTCTTATGAAGCGGGGTTCCGTTGTAGTACTCCACGATGTCGCGCGGCAACGGCACGGCACCCGGCAATTGTTTGATGAGGTCGAATGCGACTGGAAGCACATCTTCGATACCCCTAACGGGCTTGGACTTATCGTCTTGAAGTAGCGGGCGACAGGGGTCTATACCGATACGGCCCGCTACCTGCTACAGACCGTAACGTTGTAAACCGTAACCTGCGGTAATAGACACTTGCATTAACGGTTGGCCTTTCGACCAATACCTTTTCAATCCACTTTTGCTCCCTTACTTCCTACACTGTATTTTATTCTCTTTATATAAAACAGACACGACTATACTATTCAAATCATCTTCATAAGTTCCTTCCGACTCGGAAAGAACATCGGCGTTTGGCGCATGTACCGTCTGTACCCGTCGCCGAACCTCTCTATCATAACGCGCTCTTCGCTTCTTGCCAGCCGGTAGTAGACCCAGACAATCACGGGGGCAAAGGCGAGCGTAAGGACTGTAGGCCAGTGAATGAGCTGGCCGAATATAGCAAGATAGATCCCCGTGTACTGCGGGTGCCTCATATAACGGTAGATACCGCCGGTTTCAAGCCCCTCTTTCCTCTTGGCGGCGTATATAAGTTTCCAGCCTTTAACTATTACCGAGATACCGAGAAAGACAAAGAAATAACCTATTAACATCTCTACCATTGCCATGCCTGCGCCCCATCCGAAGAGATAAGACCAGAGATGCCCGCTGGTGTGGATAAGCGGTATGTCGATGCCGAATAAAGATGTAAGCAGATAGATTGTAAGCGGAAAGCCGTACATTTCAGCATAAAGGGCAATTATAAATGCCTGAATCAAACCGGCATTTCGCCACTCTTTAAAGCCCTTTGGAACAATATACTTAAATACGACCCATGAGGCTATTACGACCATTATTATGGTCAAAGGCCATGCGCCGCCAAACCCCTGTGCCGCGCCTTCCATAAAGAACCTCTTTCCGAGTAGTTTATTGTAGAGGCGTTAAAGTACGGTACGCCTGCATGGTAATGAACGGCTCTTTAACAGAGTTACGCCCGGAAAACCCCAACCTCCAACAGGAAGAAGGTTCACTACTTCTTCTGCTCTTCTTCACCCTCTTTATCATCGACGGTGCAGCACGAACGCGGTTTTACACCAAGCGCGTCCATTTCATTCTCTTCGGTGTAATGTACCCACCCCCTCTTCAACCTCTCCATAATGGAGTCGTCGAGTTTAAAACCGACCTTCACCATGTAGTGCTCTATCGCCTCCTCGCGGCACTTTAGAAGATCGTACTCTACAAAAACATCCCTTTTCTCGGCTTCTATTCTCACGCCTACTACGCCATTTACCTTCTTCAACTCTACCGCCCACTCTTCGGGGCCGCCAACTGCCGGGGCTTCGGTGAACCTTATATGGTGATGCCTTATGTTATCCATCTACTGCCTCCTTTCACCTTGCAGGCAGGTTGACCCTGCCGCGCCTCTCGCTTCTCATTAATAATAACTTTACAGAAAAGTTCGATGAGAGAGGGGTCGAACTGCGTCTCTCTGTTCTTAACGAGTTCATCCAGCGCCGAGACCCGGTCTTCGGCGGCTTTATAAGGCCTGTTCGTGGTGATCGCGTCAAAGGTATCGGCTATGGCTATTATCCTGGCATGCAATGGAATCTCTTCCCCTTTAAGGCCAGCCGGGTAACCTAAGCCGTCAAACCGTTCGTGGTGGCACAAAACACCCGGCACAACGCTTTGCATCTCATCGACATGGCTCAGTATCTTGGCGCCTACCTCCGGATGCTTTCTCATCACTTGCTCTTCCTCACCGGAGAGGGCTTCGCTCTTTCTCAATATCGCGTCATCTATACCTATCTTGCCTATGTCGTGCAGTATAGCTGCCAGCCTCAGGGCCTCCTGCTCTTCTTCATCCATCTCAAGCCCCGAGGCTATCATCCCGCAGTACTCCATCACTCTTCTTGTGTGTCCTCCGGTATACGGGTCGCGGCTGTTTATGGCCTCTGCCAAAGCCTCAGCGGTATGCAGGAAAGTACCCTTGAGGCTCTTGTACAGATTAGCGTTTTCTATAGCTATGGCAGCCTGGCTCCCAAGTGAACAGAATATTTCGAGCTTAATCCCCGAAAACTTCTTCCTGCCGCCAAGAACCCCTATAAGACCATACGTATCGCCTTTTATCTCAAGGGGCGCAAAGACCATCTCCGCCAACTGCGGCATCTTCTTCACATACCTGTGATAGTCGTCTCCCGGAACTATCTCTCTTAGACTTATAACCGTCCCTTTATGGACGAGACAATGATCGAAACTCCCTATCCGGTCAAAACTCTTTACCTTCGGCTCTTCATCTCCCGGACAAAGATAACTGTATACAGTGAGTACCGTCTTATCGCTTTCGAGCAGCAGAATTATTACCTCTTCACTATTCATAAGAGCCGCTGTTTTAGAAAGTATCTCGTCAACCACCGTCTCTATGTCAAGCGTAGAGTTAATAGCCTTGGACATGTCGTGCAGGCTCCGTACCGTCTCTATAACTTCGCTTTTATTCATTGCCTCTCTCTTCCTGCTACTATTTCTACGATACCGGCGGCTTGAACCATTTGAGCCTTAAAGAATTGGATACGACGCTAACGGAACTGAGGCCCATTGCCGCCGCTGCGAATATAGGGCTTAAAAGCACACCGAAGAACGGATAGAGCAGCCCGGCCGCCACAGGAATAAGCACGCTGTTATAGACGAACGCGAAGAAGATATTCTGCTTTATATTCCTTATTGTGGCACGGCTTAGCGCGATAGCCGTAACTATAGAACGGAGGTCGCCGCCTATAAGGGTAATGTCCGACGCCTCCATGGCAACGTCGGCTCCCGTGCCTATCGCTATACCCACATCGGCCTGGGTAAGCGCCGGAGCGTCGTTTATGCCGTCTCCGACCATAGCTACTATTTTACCCTCTTCCTGAAGCTTTATCACCTCGCGCGCCTTATCCTCTGGCAGCACATCGGCCAAAACTCTCTTTATTCCTACCGCATTGGCAATGGCATTAGCGGTTCTTATGTTATCTCCGGTAAGCATGGCGACTTCGAGCCCCATCTTCTGAAACGCCGCTACGGCCTCTCTCGAATTCTCTTTCAGAGTATCGGCCACGGCCACTATTCCGGCGGCCTTGCCGTCCACGGCAAGGTACATAGGTGTCTTGCCGGCGTCCGCGAGTTGTTCGGCCTCTTTCTCTATTCCGCCAAGCTCTATAGATTCATCCTTCATAAACTTGACATTGCCGAGCCTCACGTAGCGTCCTTCTATAACAGCCTTTATCCCGTGCCCCGGAACCGCGCTAAACTCCTCTACATCCACAAGATTTATACTTTTATCCGCAGCACCCCTTACTATAGCCTCGCCAAGCGGATGCTCTGAGCCACGCTCCGAGCTTGCCGCGTAAAAAAGCACCTGCTCTTGCGTAAAACCTCCGGTGACAATAACGTCGGTAAGCGACGGTTCGACCTTTGTAAGCGTTCCGGTCTTGTCGAGTATTATGGCCGTAAGCTTGTGGGCCGTCTCAAGGGACTCCCCGCCTCGAATGAGTATGCCGTTCTCTGCGCCTTTACCCGTGCCGACCATTATAGATGTCGGGGTAGCAAGCCCGAGCGCGCAGGGGCAGGCGATTATAAGCACCGCGACAAAACTCAACAGAGCGTAGGTAAATGACGGGTCGGGCCCGAATACATACCAGACGATAAAGGTAAGCACTGCTATTACTATAACCACCGGCACGAAGTAGCTCGCGATAAGATCCGCTAACCGCGCTATAGGCGGCTTGCTGCCCTGCGCCTCCTCGACCATCTTAATTATCTGCGCAAGCGCCGTCTCGCTGCCGATACGGGTAGCCTTCATCTGAAAAGAGCCTGTCTTGTTTATAGTGGCGCCTATTATCTCGTCGCCCTCTTTCTTTTCCACCGGCATACTCTCGCCGCTGATCATAGACTCGTCCACCGCCGAATATCCCGAGGTCAGTACACCGTCTACCGGAATCTTCTCTCCGGGCCTTACAACAACCGTATCTCCGGTTATCACCTCTTCAACCGGAATATCGACCTCGGCTCCGTCCCTTATTACACGCGCGGTCTTGGCCTGCATACCCATCAGTTTCTTTATAGCCTCGCCGGTCTGCCCCTTGGCCCTCGCCTCTAAAAGTCTACCCACAAGGATCAACACTATTATGGCTGATGCGGTATCGAAGTATACCTCCGACGAATAACCGGCCACCTCGAATAGCGAAGGCACAAAGGTAACTACCACGCTGTATAAATAGGCGGCTGTAGTACCTATGGCTATAAGCGTATTCATGTCGGTGGTCTTATGCCGGGCAGCCGCAACCGCCCCTTTATAGAACTGGAAGCCGCACCAGAACTGAACGGGTGTGGCAAGCAGGAATTGCAGGATAAAGTAAGTCTCTTTAGAAATATCCGTTACAGAGGTAAGGCCGAAGAAAGACGGATAGGTAAATAGAAAGATAGGCGTTGTAAGGATTAAACCTACAATCAGCTGCCTTTTGAGCCTTAAAAAAGCCTCTTTTTTGGCCTTGTCTTTAAGCTCGTCAATGTCCTCGCTCTCCCCCGACACTACGGCCTCGTACCCTACCGACTCAATCGCCTTAGCTATGTCGGAGAGCGTTACGACTTCCGGAAGATACTCTATTGCAGCCTTTTCCGTAGCAAGATTAACGGTGGCGCTAATAATGCCGTTAAGCTTACCGAGCGCGCCTTCTATCTTTCCCACGCACGAGGCGCAACTCATGCCGTTAATAGGTATGGTAACCGTACTGCTGCCGGTGCCGTAACCCAACCCCTTGACGACCTCTACGAAATCATCATGCCCGACCGTTGCGGGATCGAAGGAAATAGTGACCTTTTCGGTAGCGAAGTTGACGCTCGCCTTTTTTACGCCGTTTAACGCCGAAAGCCCCTTCTCTATTTTAGCCGCGCACGAGGCGCAGCTCATTCCGGTTATAGGCAAGGTGCTCTTTTTTAGTCCGGCCCCGTCAAGAGCATCAACCGGACTTTTCAGCGCCACGGACTCTTGCTCATTCTCCGGTTTAGAGAGTAGAAAAGAGGCCGGGTCTGCATCGAACCTGGTTTTACATTTACTGCTGCAGAAATAAGTGACCTTGCCATTGTAATCGCTGCTTCCGGCGGCCTTTTCCGGATCCACGTCCATGCCGCAGACAGGGTCTTTAACCTTATCTCCGCCCCCGGCTACGGCCTGCTTCTTAGCGCCGCTACCAGCACCCGGACTACTTTCGACTGAAGCCGCATAAGCGGCAGGGTCGGCATCGAACCTGGTTTTACATTTACTGCTGCAGAAATAAGTGACCTTGCCATTGTAATCGCTGCTTCCGGCGGCCTTTTCCGGATCCACGTCCATGCCGCAGACAGGATCTTTAATCATTTCAGCCTCCCTATTATAAAGTTTTACAACACTATCTTTTAGTTATTACCTACAGGGCGGCTGTTATGAAATAGACTTAAAAAAACACCGTCCGCCTCAGTAGAGACTTTAATTTACAACTCCAAAACCCGCTTTATTTTAATTATATACCCAACCGTACAAATTGATTCAGCATGTCAGCTTTTGAGCCTGCCGTCCATAGCTTCAAGTATCGGGCATTCGCTTACCGGCCCTGTGCCGCTGCACGCTGAGACCAGTTTTTCCAGCGCCTCTTTCATCTGCCGAAGGCTTTCAATCTTATTTGATATTTCATTTATCTTACCTTTAGCACGGCTGCGAACCTTATCGCTCGTAGCGTTCGGTTCTATCCGCAGGCTTAAAAGCTCGTGAATCTCTTTTAAGGAAAAACCGAGCCCCTTCGCGCGTCTTATAAACAGAACCCTGTCAACAAGCTCCTGCGAATACTGCCTGTATCCGAACGCGCGCCTTTGAGGCTTTTCTATCAACCCCTC
>JAJRYL010000200.1 GCA_024275855.1 Deltaproteobacteria bacterium | reverse complement strand
GTCACATATCGTCTTCTTCACTCTCCGATTTATCGAGCATGCGTGTTGCGCGCTCTTCCCCGGTTTTGCCCTTTACCCTGATATCTTTTTCGAGCTTCGACTGGCACTCTACGCAGACACGGGTAAACGGAAGTATACGAAGCCTGTTTTCGGCAATCGGCTCGTCGCATTCTTCGCACTCACCGTAGCTTCCGTCTTCAAGCCGCTCAAGCGCGCCCTCTATTTCGGGCAACTTGCCTCTGTCACGGTCTCCGAGTGTTAAAGAGAGTTCGCGTTCGCGCTCTGAGCTGGCGATATCGTAGATGTCGCCGATCTCTTTTTTGGAAGAGTTCGCTTCGTCCCGGATCTTGTGGCTGACCTCCTGGACTATCTTGTTCTTTTCCTCAAGCAGAATATCGGTCATCTCCTTTTTGAAGGAGACCTTTTTACCGCCGCCGCTTCTCGCTGTCGCTTTCTTCGGCGTTGCTTTTGCTTTCGTTTTTTTTGTAGAACTCATTTTAGTTTTCTTGATTTCTTTTGACATAAAGAAGTAGTATACAGCTTTTTTTGGCCTTGTCAATCTCAAAAAAACGGGGCTCTGCCCTCTTTTCTTCAGAACGCCGCACGCCATCCGCTTAAAGTAATTACTTAACTCCGTTTCTCCTCAATCCGTATCGTAATTGACAGCCTCTGCAATTATGCGTTAAAATATTAAGTGCATATATTTTTGAAATTTTTATAAATCTCTTCTACTTTACGCTTTATACGGATAAACGATGTTTGAAAAGTTTTACGACATAGTAGTTGTCGGCGCCGGACATGCGGGCGCCGAAGCCGCTTTAGCGGCGGCGCGCAAGGGTTTCAACGTTCTTCTTCTCAATATGACGCTCGATACAATAGGCGCGATGTCGTGCAACCCGGCAATAGGAGGCGTTGCCAAAGGCCATATTGTAAAAGAGATAGACGCGCTTGGCGGACTTATGGGCCGCGCGATTGATAGCGCGGCAATACAGTACCGCACCCTTAATCTGAGCAAAGGCCCTGCCGTGCGCTCTACGCGCGCTCAGGCCGACCGTAAACTCTATAGCTCTTTTGTCCGCTCTGTGCTCGAAAATATAAGCAATATTTCAGTAAAAGAGGCAACTGTTGAGGCGCTTGTTACGGAGCCTGTAGGGGGCGGGGCGGCTTCTGGTAGTAAGAGGCACAGTGTAGCAGGTGTCAGGCTCGCAGATGGCACGGTTGTAAAGGCTAAGGCCGTAATAGTTACTACCGGCACCTTTTTACACGGCCTTATGTTCATCGGAAAGAGCCGGACTGCGGGCGGCAGAGCCGGAGATGCCGCCTCGAACGGACTCTCGGACTCGTTAAAAAGACTCGGCTTTCGTATGGGCCGTTTAAAGACCGGAACGTGTCCGAGGCTCGATACAAATACCATAGATTATTCGGTGGTATTTGAGCAGGAGCTTCAGGGACCTGATGTGGTAAAACCGTTCTCCTTTTCCAACAAAGAGGTTACCATAAAGCAGGTACCGTGCCATATTACGTATACCAACCCGCAAACACACGATATAATTAGAAATAACTTCGACAAATCCCCTCTTTACAGCGGTAATATAGTCGGTACGGGCCCGCGCTACTGCCCGTCTATAGAAGACAAGGTAAAACGTTTTCCAGATAGAGAGCGGCACCAGGTTTTTTTAGAACCCGAAGGGCTCGATACGCCTCAGGTATACCCTAACGGCCTTTCAACCTCGCTTCCGCTCGATATTCAAATAGAATTTCTTAGAAGTATCAAGGGGTTAGAGCGTGTCGAGGTGCTTGTGCCCGGTTACGCGGTAGAGTACGATTATGTAGACCCGACTGAGCTGAGGCTCTCTTTGGAGACAAAAAGGGTAGACGGCCTCTTTCTTGCCGGGCAGATCAACGGAACGTCCGGTTACGAAGAGGCCGCGGCGCAGGGTTTAATGGCCGGGGCTAATGCCGCGCTAAAGCTTGGCGGCGAAGAGCCGTTGACACTCGATAGGGCCACGGCTTATATCGGGGTTCTTATAGACGACCTCGTTACAAAGGGCACAAAAGAGCCGTACAGGATGTTTACCTCGCGAGCCGAGTACCGGCTTCTTTTAAGGGAGGATAACGCGCGTGAACGCCTCTTCGAACACGCTTACAGAGCGGGCCTTATAGGTGACGCCGCTTACGGCCTCTTTAAAGAGAGAGAGGCGGCCTCCGCCGTTTTTTTAAAGCGCATAGGCGGTACCTGCATATTTCCTACTGGGCGGGTAAATAGAACGCTTGAGTCGCTTGGAGTAACCGGGATAAAGAATAAGGTGGCTGTAAAGGAGCTTCTTCGCCGTCCGGGGCTTCTGTTAAGTACTATTTTGCCTCTTGCCGAAGGCGGGTCGGAGCTTTTAAAGAGTGCCCCGGCAGAGATTATAGAGGCTGTAGAGATAGATATAAAGTACGAAGGTTATATCAAGAGGCAGTTAGAAGAGGCAAAGCGTTTCAGGCGTGCCGAGGCCGTGCTTATTCCCGAAGCTATCGAGTATAAGAACGTAGTTGGCATCTCCGCCGAGATACGCGAGAAGCTTGAACTGCACAGGCCTCTTTCTGTCGGTCAGGCCGGTAGAATATCGGGTGTTACCCCGGCGGCTATTTCAGTGCTTATGGTGCATCTAAAGAGAGCCGGGGTACTTTAGCCTGCACGTATTTACGCTAACCTACCGGATTGATAGAGTATTTTAATAAACAAAGAGAAGGGTAACAGGGTTGATGAGCATAAAAGGCGATAAAGAGCTTGAGGTTTTACTTGTAGACGGGGCTGCAATGCTCGGGGTAGAGCTAAATGCGCTTGCTGTAGAGCGTTTCGGCACCTTTTTGTCTGAACTTAAGCTCTGGAACTCCAAGATCAACCTTACCGCTATAAAAGAAGAGCGGAAGGTCGTTATAAAGCACTTTCTCGATTCGTTGACCCCGCTTAAGACTATCCGCCAAAGGGGTGTGGGTTCGCTTTTAGATATTGGCGCAGGCGGCGGTTTTCCGGGTCTGCCTCTAAAGATAGCCGAACCAGGGCTTGAGGTAGTGCTGGTAGACTCGGTAGAGAAGAAGGTGCACTTCATGCGCCACGTTATCCGGCGCATGGGCCTTGGTACTGTTGAGGGCGAGACGCCCGTTAAGGCCGTTGCCGCGCGTATCGAGGCGCACGTCGGGCTTGAGTTCTATAAAGAACGGTTCGATTGCGTAACGTCGAGGGCTTTTGCGAGTTTAATCGACTTTGTGGCCGCCGCGCATTACTTTTGCCGTGCCGGAGGCCTGCTGCTCGCTCTAAAGGGGCCAAAGTACGCCGAAGAGATAGAGGAGTTGCGCCTGTCCGGCGGCATGCAAGGTTTTAAAACACCTGAGGTTATAGACGTACCGGTGCCCTTTTCCGGCAGAAGCACAACGCTTGTGCTGCTTGAAAAGAGGGTTTCGGCCTGATAGTAGCCTGTGCGTCTGCTACCCTTACCGAACTCGTACGGGAATTACGCGTTAAAGCCCGGAGAGGTTTGCTGAACCCAGACCGAAGGTTTGCCCTTCCCTCAATCCCCCGAAGGTATACCCCTGCTATCGCAGATATAGGTCGCTTTTATGACTGTTCCACGTGGAACAGTCATAACCGTCGGCAGAGCGCTCTCTGTTTAAGGTAGGGGGCGGAACCGGTCATCTGAGAAAAGAGTTTACGGGACGCAACAGGTGCGGGTTGGAAGGTGGCCGCCTTATAGGTGTTCCACGTGGAACAGTGCAGGAATATTCTTCTTGTTAGCCGTTCTTTTATTGTATTTGTTGCCTTGTAGGGCTGGCAGGGGCGGCGCACGGCCTCTACGGACACGAGGGAAGGTTGGCGAGCCGCTCTTTTTCAAAGCACCAGCTTAGGCTCTTGTCTTTCGGCTTTTTGCGGGTCTGTTCCGTTTATGTGACCTGTTCCACGTGGAACGTCCTTTCTGTTCTTCTATTCTGTTTTGTTGCTGGCCGGGGTTTTGTTAGGCCCTATGTTGCTTATGTATGTCTTTTTTCGTTCGGAAGCCCTGTATGTGTAAAGTTTTTTTACATTATTCTTCTACTGAACCCTTTTTTTCTTGTAAAAGGTGTGCCAACTGTTTTAGACTGATGGGTGATTGAAATAATAAGGCGGCCTCGGTTCTGTAGTGACCTTTAAAATGTCTGTTAACCCTCTCTGGTATTTGTATCGGT
>JAJRYL010000199.1 GCA_024275855.1 Deltaproteobacteria bacterium | reverse complement strand
TGAACGAGGAAAAGAATACGGACGAAACCGAGCGCAGCAGGTACCTTACAAAGACCGAAAAGGTAGACGAAGAGGCAAATGAGCAGGGCCTTCTGCTCAACATCTACGACAAGTTTATATCGTGGGCCGAGTTTGTAAACGTAACGCGCCCCTTTGACGACGACCCGGAAGAGGAGCAGGGCAACAAGGCCGACGATATGGGCGAACTGACCACGGCGGAGCTTGAGCGCACTACGACCACGCTCTTTAACGCCGACCTTGAAAAAATAGAGAACAGAGGCAACGCGGAGATTATAGACGAAGAGCCGACCGAAACGACCTTTATCTACCCGGAGTGGGACTACCGCAAGGGCCTCTACAGGGAAAAGTACTCGAAGGTGACGGAAACCGTTGCGGAGGAGATCACAAACAACTGTATAGAGGACGTACTTGAGAGCCGGCGCGGTATTATAAAAGAGGTGCGGCGCAAGTTCGAGATGCTGAACCCGGAGACACGCAAGACTACCCGCCAGAGAGACGGCGAAGAGATCGATATAGACGCCGTTGTGGAGGCCGCCGCCGACATGGCGGCCGGACGCCAGCCCGACGACAGGCTCTACACATCGCTGCATCGAACGGAGCGAGACCTCTCGGTGCTCTTTTTAATCGATCTTAGCATGTCTACGGACGCGTGGATAAGCGACCGAAAGGTAATAGATCACGAAAAAGAGGCGCTTGTGGTCATGTGCGAGGCAATGGAAAAATTAATGGACAAGTACGCGGTCTACGGTTTTTCTGGCAAATCGCGTAAAGGCTGCCGCTTCTACCGCATAAAAGATTTTAAAGAGAAGTACGCAAGCTCTACGGTAAAAAACCGCATTAACGGACTCATACCGTACCACTATACCCGTATGGGCCCCGCCATAAGACGGGCGAGCCAGGTGCTCACGGAGCAAGACTCGAAGTTGAAACTGCTCTTTATAATCTCGGACGGAAAACCGAACGACATAGACGAGTACGAGGGAATGTACGGGATAGAGGACAGCCGCATGGCTATAAAGGAGGCCGAAGGAGCGGGCATAGTACCCTTTTGCCTTACGGTTGATCACTCGGCGCGCGACTACTTGCAACGCATCTTCAGCAAAAAGAACCACGCCATACTGCCGCGTGTTGAAAAGCTGACACAAAAGCTGCCAGAACTCTACGCGCGGCTGGTACATAATCTTTGATATAAATCCGCAACTCTTTTTTAAGGCTGAAAGCTCTTCACCCATACCCGACACCAGGCAAAAAAGCGCACGCACCGGGATAACGGATCAAGAGAAAAACTCTTCGAGCTTACCCCTGTCAATCACGTTAAACCTGTTACCCACCTTCTCTATAGCCCCGGACTCACGCAGTTTTCTTATGACCCTGCTCATTGTCTCTGGGGTAATGTTCAATATAGAGGCTATCTTGTGCTGCTTAAGCTCAAGAAAGAGGGCTTCGTTATCGAAGATAAAACGGGCTACTTTACCGGCTGAAGTCATTGTCATAGACTGGGAGATAACGGTATTTAACGCACGCAATTTTAACGTAAGAGACTTTATTATCGAAAGGGAGAGTTTCGGGTTCTGTAAAAATTCGGACTCGAAACGGGAGTAGTCTATTACAAGCACCTCTCCGTCGGTCTCGAAAATGGCGGAGGCCGGAAACGGTATATGCTCAAGGTTGGCAAGTTCGGCAATAAGCTCCACCGGTGAAAAGTGCTTCAGCACAACCTCATTACCCTTCGGGTCGGTCTTATAGACCTTAAGAACCCCGTCAATGAGCAGGTGAAGTTTATCCGGCCTCTCACCCTCTAAAAAGAGCAACTGCCCTTTCTTGTAGCTCTTGTAAAGGCTTATCTCTTCAAGCCTTTTCAGGTGCCTTGGCTCAAGCGCCGAGAAGAGGTAAAAATCATTGAGCTTCATTAATACTCCGCCGCAGCTATTATAAAAAATAAGAGTACCCGTACTCGAAACCGCTTAAAAGAGTTTACCTTCAAACACCGGACAAATACAATAGATTTTATCGTATTAACCTACTGATTTCAGGACTTTTCTACTTAAATCCGCACAAACATAGGGGCAGACTGCACCGGACCTCTCTTTTCAGTGTAAAATCCCCCAGTGAGTGTAAATATCTTTTACACCTGTCAACAACTCGGTAACCTGTTAAAATATAGGCTTTTATTAGGATACTTACGGTTTTTGTTAAGGATTATTTGTAAATTTCTTTACACTTTAAAAGCTGCCGCAATGCGGTTTATTTTCATATACAACCAATTCATACCGACAAATCAAGCAGTTAGGGCATACAAGTAATATACGGTATAATTATTGCAGGTCTAATACAAAGATAACCGGCATATTTTTTTAAAACCGGTAAAAAGAATTATAACTATTTATAATTGCAGTATCTATAATATGGAGAATTGAAATATGAAGAGGTACTTCCGGTTTTTAAGCCGCACAATGCTTGCCGGGCTTGCGGCGGCCCTGCTTACGGTAACCGCCCCGACCCCGGCGGACGCTATAAACCTTACTGTTGACAGTAGCAGTGTACTGACACAGGCATCTGGCACGGTACTTTACTCTTCTGAATATATCGGCATTACCTCAACCGGCACGTACAACCATACTGGCGGTTTTAATACCTTAACATATGACCTCTACCTCGGCTAGAGCACAGGCAGTAACGGTTTTTACAACCTCAGCGGCACCGGCGTCCTCTCCGCCGCTTTTGAAACTATCGGCCGTAGCGGTACAGGCGCTTTTACACAGACAGGAGGCACAAACACTCTATCGGGCAACCTCACCCTCGGTTATTCCACAGGCAGCAACGGCACTTACAC
>JAJRYL010000198.1 GCA_024275855.1 Deltaproteobacteria bacterium | reverse complement strand
TTGACGGTAATAACGGCAGGAGGATGCGGCGGAGGCGTACAGAGGGTAAAGTGGCGCGGAGCGCCCGATATCTCTAATCCGATCTATACGGTAGCCGTTTTGCCGATGTATAATGTTACGAACGACGTAGAGGGGCCTGTTACCGTAAGAGAGCTGATGGCCGAGCGGATAGAGCAGGGTTACTACAAGACCCTGCCTCTCGATACAGTGGACAGGCTGTTAATGGATAAGACCGGAGTAACGCTCGGGTCTCAGCTTGAGCTGCTTACGCCGCAGAAGTTGGGCGCTGTTCTCGGGGTAGACGGCCTTGTGTACGGTTATCTGCTCGATTTCGAAGACGTTACAACCGGGCTTGTAAATGTAAAGAGGGTCAGGGCCGGTTTCAGGCTTGTAGAGGCGTCAACTGGCAGGGTGGTATGGGCAAAAGGTCTTGGTGTCAAGAGCCTCTTTTCAGCGGCAGCCGCCGGTGCGGTCTCGTTGCCCTTTATGATGAGCGAAGGCGCGGACACCGTACCGTTCGATGCTATTAAGAGCCTTAAAGAGATTCCCGGAATCGGCTCATGGCACCTGACGCGTGTGATAGCCACGGAGAAGGCGCGGGACGCGGCGGCTCTCTACCTCGGAGAAAAACTACTTACGCAAGCCTTTGGCATTCATCTGAGGTTAGAGTCGATAGATATGGTAGACAGAATTATAAATACGCTGCCAACGGGCCCGGGAAGAGAAGTCAAAAGAAAGAAGAGAGATAAGGCAAAGAACGACAGTAGGCGGAAAAATGAGCAAACAGAAGGTAAGCCCGAAGACGGGAATACCGCCGGAGAGTAGTTATTTGAAAGTCGCAAACTGCTTCGCCGTTTTTACAACTTGAACAGCGGTATTGCACAGCCGTTTATGAAGGAGGACACAATGATAAAAGGGTTTACTTTTAGACCTGTTCTGTTATGCTTTTTTGCAGTTATGCTTATAGTGACCGCAGGTTGCGCGCCACGGACAAAGGGTTTGGTAAAAGACGACGTAACCCTTACAAAAACCGGTAACGCGCTTGAGGATATTGGTAACATGTACCGGGGGCCGCTCTACAATATAGCTATAGTAGCGTTCGAGAACAAGACGCCGAGCAAGGTTATGGATGTAGGCGGGGCCGCGACCGAGATACTTAGAAGCATAGTGAAAAAAGCGGGGCTCGAACCTATTCTGCTTACCGAAAGGGAGCTAAGGGAGCAGGAGAAGATAACGGCACTTGAACAGACCGGGGCTTTAAGGAGGGGCAAAAAAGACTCCACTCGCGGTTTTGAGGATATCGATTACAGGATATCGGGGGCGGTTACCTCTTATGCCGAAGTAGAAGAGGGGTCAAAACACCTTCTTTCAAAATCGAAGACGCTTATAGCCAAGGTTCAGGTCGATTACGCCCTTGTAGATATTGAGAGCGGCAGAAGCCTTGTGGCCGATACCGGTTACGGCGAGTATAGGAAAAAGACGGGTTCGATGCTCGGGTTCGGCTCTAAGAGTACGGCGGACGCGAGCATCAGGGACGGCGCTATTAGAGACGCGCTTACCAAGGCGATGGTCCGGATGATAAAGAAGCTGAACGACGAACCTTTTCAGTCGTACGTGCTTGCGGTAGATGGCGACATGGTCTACATACGCGCCGGAACCAAATCGCGTTTTAGACCCGGCAAGGTGCTGAACGTCTACAGGCCGGGCGCCGACCTTGTAGACCCGGTAACAGGGCGGGTAATCGGTAAAAGTCAGCGTAAGATAGGTACGGTAAAGATTATAGAGCATCAGGGGCTTAACGTCTCGGAGGCAAAGCTTAAGTCAGGCTCCGGCTTTAAAAAAGGCGACATAGTCAGGACCCAAAAGTAGAGGTTAAGCGTGTTTTATTCAAAGTATATCCGTAATTCCGTCTTTACTCTTTTAGTTTTAACGCTGCTTTTAACGGCGGGTTGCGCCAAAAAGGATGTAAGGTGTCCGACACCGGAAGATAACCCGCAGTTTCATTATGTAAGAGGCATGGAACTGCTTGAAAAAGGAAAGATTGATTCAGCGCTTGACAAGTTCAACAGGGCGGTCTACTGCAACGCCGACTACGCGCCGGGAATAGATGGCCGTTCTCTCGCCATAGCCCTGAGGGCAAGACGAGAGTTCGGTATGGATTTTAAACACTCAGTCGTCTATAAGGCGTACGACGGGCTATATCAGGCCAATAAGCGTACAGTGAGCGCGGAGGAAGAGTTTGCCCATCAGCTTGCCACTATGCGCCTGTACACGGCTCTTAAACCGAAGGGTTGGTTCAATACCGTTGGCAAGGCGTACAAGTCGGCAAAAAAACTCGATGTTAAAGAGCCGTTGCTCCTGTACTACGACGGGGTTGAGGCCGCCGACTACTTTATGGGCATGGCGGCTATAGAGGCGCGCGATTTTGCGCGGGCCCGCGACAGTTTCGCCGCTGTTTTAGACGCCAGGCAGGACTCTAAATGGAGCGAGCCGGCGGATGTCGAGTGGAAACTCGCCGACCGTGCCGTGCGCGCTATGGGCGGCAGAATGGTTGCCGGCGTAGGTAGGGAGATTGCCCTTATGAAGTCCGTTCCGAGGGGCGATATGGCGGCCCTTCTGGTAGCGGAGCTTGGAATAGAGAGGCTCTTTGCCGGGGCCATTCCCGTTAAGTCCGAAGTCGCCGGGTTAAAGCCGATCAACATGCCGGACGATATTGGTAATAATCCTTTTAAGGACGAGATTCTAACTACGCTTAAGTGGAAGGTACGGGGGCTTGAGCTTACTTATGATAATAATACCGGCACCTTCCATTTTAATCCGAACGAAGCCGTAATGCGCAGGGATTTCGCCCTTATACTTGAAGATATTCTGGTTAAGCTTACAGGAAATGAGGCGATAGCCGCCTCTTTCTTCGGGCACAAGAGTTCGCCGTATCCTGATGTTTCGCCTACATCGGCGTGGTACAACGCGGTTATGAACGTAACTACACGCGGCCTTATGGATACCGAACTCTCAGGAGAGTTCAGGCCGGACGAACCTGTTTCCGGCACCGAGGCGCTGCTTGCCGTAAGGGTGCTTCGCCAGAAGATAAGGGTAAAGTAGGTTTGCCGTTTCCGGATTATAAAGTCGTCTGCCGGATTGAGGAATTGGGTCTCAGGTCACAGAGTTAACTCATAAATAGCGATAGTATAAACAGCAGGAGCGTAAATGAGATTTTGGGTTCTTTTTATAATCTCGGTTATATCTCTTAATACGGCCTTGTGCGGCGCGGCGCGCGGGGCGGCGTACAACCGTACGGAGGCTTTTATCTCCGGCAGTATTATAGTTAAGGGTTTGGGGCTTGCGCCTGTAGACGACACTCTGAGCCCTGCCCGTAAAAAAGTGTTAAGCCTGAGAGCCGCGCATGTTTTAGCGCTTCGCGCCGCGGCAGAGGCGGTAGACGGCGTAACCGTAAGCGGGAACACCACCGTAAAAGACGCTACGACATCTTCGCAAAGGGTCAGCCTGTCCGTAAGTTCGTTTGTTAGAGGTGCCGAGGTACTCTCCGAAGAGTACGACGCCAAGAGCGGTATCGCTACCGTTACGCTTAAAGTGCCGGTAACCGGCAGCAACGGAATCGTTGCCGGCCTTATGCCCGGCCTTACCGGGCAACGCCCGAAGCTGCCTTACTATACCCCCGACGGCAAGGCGAAAACAGGCGCCGGGTAT
This sequence comes from Deltaproteobacteria bacterium, assembly GCA_024275855.1. Lineage (GTDB taxonomy): Bacteria > Desulfobacterota > GWC2-55-46 > GWC2-55-46 > JADFVP01 > JADFVP01. The sequence goes on along the minus strand of JAJRYL010000198.1, from coordinate 6,003 downwards.
GACGCTCTTATTGTTGACGTAAGGGGGTTGGGTTTTAAACCCGCTATCTTAAACAGGGTAATCACCGCCGACTCAAAGGTTCTGTTCGACCCTTCCATGATAGAGGTTAAAGAGCGGGGCAGGGGGGCAGCCGTGGGTTATACCGACTCTATGACCCACGCGTACGAGCTTATCTCAGAGACAGGGGCAAAAAACCCTTTAACGATTGTTCCTGCCGGGCTTGCCGGTAAAACCGACGCGGTGGCGGGCAAAAAAGATTCGCTTCTGCTCTTTGGCGCAAATAAAGCGACGGGGCTTTTACAAAAAGGGCGCGTGGTCTTTGTGCTCGGTGGCCGTTAGTTATACGAGGTAAAAGTTTACTCTTTTTTTTTACGGTTTTTTAATACGAACAGAGGGAGGTTTTTTGGTGAAAAAGATATTTATAGCGTTCTTTACGGTAGCTTTTGCCGTCTTGTTGAGTACACCGGCTTCAGCGGTGGTTGATGTAGAGGCAAGGTACTGGTTTACCACGCTCGACTCCAACCTGAAGGCGACGAACGGGTCTGTAATCGGAACGAATATAGACCTTGTGAATACGCTCGGTATGGATGAAAATGAGAACTTCTTCGATGGACGCATAGTGCTTGAGTTTGGCGGCCACAGCCTGCGTTACGGTTTTGTTCCGCTGGAGTGGAGCGGCAACGGAACTCCGACAACCAGTATAAACTTTAACGGACAGACCTATTCTACGTCTCTTGCGGTAGACTCCGAACTGAAGATCAACTACCACCGTCTCGGCTATCAGTACAACTTTATAGATACTCTCGACAACCACCTCGGGGTTATACTTGAGCTTAAGTACTTTGAAATAGACGCGAAGCTACAGAGCTCCGCCCTGAACGAGACAAGCTCATTCAGTGTGCCGGTGCCGACCGTAGGGCTTTCCGCCCAGGTAGCTATACCGTTTCTGATTAAACTTGGCGGAGAGGTAACGGGAATCAGTCTTGGAGACAAGGCCTATCTTTACGATGCAGAGGTAAGCCTCAGTATGAAACCGATGCCTTTTTTCGACCTTGCGGCCGGATACAGGGCCTTTAAACTGCATGTAGAAGACGGCAACGACGTGGCCGATATAGAGATAACCGGACCGTTTATCATGCTAAGAGGCGACTTTTAGATCCTTTTTCAACACCTATGCCGGGTCTTTTTGCTCTCTCTTTAACGGGGTAAAGCAGATTGGCCCGGCTGTGCCGTTTTTATGAGTTGGGATAATGGATGGATATCTTTACAAGTCTCGGCAGCATCGCTATCGGGCGCGCTAAGAGTATTAGCGCCGTATGGAGCACTATCGCTCTTTCGTTAAGCTCGCTTCTCTTCAGGTTTTATGTGGGGCGCAAAGCGACCCTGCAGGTTCTTCTCAAGCAGGTCTATTTCACCGGTTTTCAGGCGATACCGATAATCTCGTGGATCGCGCTTATCCTCGGCATTATCGTACTTACACAGTTGTTGAGCATACTGCCGGGGCTTGGAGGAGAGCGGCTGATGGGCGACATACTGGTATGGGTAGTCGTGCGAGAGGTAGGCCCGCTGCTTGCCGCTGTTGTCGTAATCGCCAGAAGCGGTACCGCTATGGCCTCAGAGCTCGGTACTATGCGCATAGCAAAGCAGCTTACCGCCCTTGAGATTATGGGCATAGACCCTGTTCATTATCTCGTCATGCCTCGCGTAATCGGCACCGCTATAAGTACCTTCGTCCTCACCTTCTACTTCGAGGTTGTGGCGATACTCGGCGGTTATCTTCTGGCCGGTTTCGGAAAGAACATAACGTTTGGCATCTATATGTCGAGCGTGCTCGGCGCAATGGGGCTTATTGAAATTATAGTCTCCGTCTTGAAAAGCCTGCTCTTCGGCCTTGTAATAGGCGCGGTCTGCACAAGCAGCGGTCTTACGTGCGGCAACTCGATAACAGAGGTTCCGCAGGCTACGACAAAGGCGGTTATAGGGTCGTTGGCGGCTATATTCGTAATAGACGCGCTTATAACCACGCTCTTTTTTATACATCTCGGCCTATGATAAAACAGTACCTCGGGTGTTATGGCGGTTTTAGTAGAATTTAAGAAACTCAGTTGCTTAAACGATGACGGTGTAAGTATCGCTCTTTCTGCGAACTGCTCTTTTTCAAGCGGCCAAAGGGTAGTGATCTCTTCGTCTAACGACAACGCGGCAAACAGCTTTATCGGCCTGATTGCCGGAATAAAGAGCCCTGCCGCGGGAAGCGTTAACCTCTTTGGCGAAGATATTTCCACGCTCGGTCTCGATACCCTCGCCGGGCTTAGAACACGGGTGGGGTTTCTATTTCACGACGCCGTGCTGGTCAGCAACCTTAAGGTTATAGAAAATGTGGCCCTGCCTATTATCTATCACTCCGAGCTTACGTATGACGAAGGCATAGAGAGGGCGCAGAAGCTGCTTGACCTTACCGGTTACAGGGGAGAGGTGTGGGCGCTGCCCGATCCGCTGCCTTTACACGTCAGAAAAAAGGTCTGCGTGGCGCGCGCGCTCGCGCTTGCCCCGCAGGTCGTGGTCTGTGAGAACCTGGCGTCCGGTCTGGCCCGCGAAGAGGTAATGCAGCTTACGGAACTGCTTGTCGAGTACCAGTCCCGGCGTGCGAAAGACAGGTTGCTGATACTGACGGTAGAGGCCGGAACAGACGGAGTTTTAGTAAAACCGGACCGACAGATGCGTATAGAGGGAAACAGGCTTGTTGAGTAGCTTGCGCACCTTTAAAGATATTATATGAGATTATTCAAGGAGTCCGTTAAAACGGTCGAACTCTGATATATGGCTACTATTAAAGACAAAGACCCGCGTTTTCAAAACCTTGAGTTCAAGGCCGGAGTAATGCTTATGGTCGCTATCGCAGGCATTGCCCTGCTTGTGCTCCTGCTTGGGATAGAGCGCGACCTGTTTACTAAAAAATTTACTCTAAAATTTATAGCCGACAGCGGTTCGGGAATAAATAAGGGTATGCCTGTAAAACTTTCCGGCTTTAAGGTCGGCAGGGTCAGCAGGGTAGAGCTGATAGACGGCGCAAGGGTAAGGGTAACCACCGTTATAAGCCGGAAGTACTCTGAGTATCTTCGCGAGGGTGTAAGGGTCTATATTACAAAAGAGGGTTATATAGGAGACCCTTATGTCGATATAGCGGTCGGCGACCTTGACGCGCCTCTTTTGTCGGACGGCGATACTATGTCGTTTCATACAAAAAACGGCATGGAACAGCTTATAAACGAGGCCAAGCCCGCACTCGCCGAGATAAAAGAGATAATCCACTATATAAACGACCCGGAAGGCGATATAAAGATAATACTCGGTAACCTTAAAGAGATAAGCGGGAAGCTTGAGCAGACCCGCGCGGCGATTACCGAAACTACGCGAGACGCGGGCAAAACCGTTAAGCGGATAGACAGGCTTGTAGAGAGGGTGGACGTTAAGATAGACCCCGTTATAGAGAGCGCTGCGCGGGTGTTTGCAGGCGTGGAGAGTATGACAGGAAAGATGGAGTCTGTAATCGACAGGCTCGATACCGTCTCTCGCGATATCGTGACCATTACCCATAAACTGCCTTCTACCGTAACCAGAGTAGACTCTATACTCGACGACGTAAAACTTCTAAGCTCTACGCTCGGTAAGGGCGCGCCGGAGATTATGGACGTTATACGCAACGGCAACGAAACGCTGAGCGAGAGTAAAGAGCTTATAACGGGCATTAAAACGAGCTGGCCGGTAAGGCTCTTTTTGCCAAAGAAGAACGTCCCCCATCTGGTGCCGCTCGACTCTTTTTCTATTAAGCAGGGGGCGGTAGTAAGTGAGCAGAAATAGTAATAGAGAGTATTTAAATCCCTGAAGGGGCGTAGTGGGTCTGTAGAGGCAGCGTAGCGGGTATTTAATCCCGGACGGAGTAACGGGCATTGAACAACACGGTTTCTAAAAACTTTTCTTTCGTGATTACGGCGGCTTTTCTGTTTCTTTCGTTCTCTCTTTTTACCGGTTGCGCCGCTAAGCGCTCCGGAACTGAGGGCGTCTCTTATCCGCATCTACGCGCGACGCAAGCGCGCGGGGCCGGAATAAAAGCGTTTTCGAAGAATAATCCGCCTTTGGCGTTAAAGAGTTTTAAAGCCGCGCTAAAGATCGACAGGTCTATTGACGACAAAGAGTCCGAGGTGCTCGACCTGATAAATCTCGCAAGAGTCTCTATAGCTTCAGGTGACCTTTCGGGGGCCGGCTCTTATTTGAACAGCGCTATTAAAACAGGTTTGGACGCGGGTAACGAAGAGCGTCTCGGAGCCGCTTACGTTACGCTCGCCAAGGTAGATTTTCTTGCGGGCAGGTCGGTCCCGGCCCTATCCCATATAAAAGAGTCTATCCGGTTAGACGAAAAGTCAGGATTTAAGAGCGGCGCCGCTTTAAACCTTTTCGGCTCCATACTCCTTGAGGCCGGAAGAACGAAGGAGGCGCGCTCCGTGTTCGAGTCCGCGTTAAAGCTCAATACCGAAAGTAACGACAGGCTTGAGGAGGCCAACTCGTACAGGTCTCTCGGACACCTGTCAACAATTGAGAAAAAGTACGATAAAGCCGCCCGCTTCTACTCTCAGGCGTACACACTCGATAAAAAGGCCGGAACTTCCAGGAAGATCGCCCTCGACCTTACCTCTTTAGCCTCCATACTTATCAGGCAGGGTTTTCTTTTCGAAGCAACCTATAAGCTTGAGCGTTCGTACACCGTCAATATAAACAGCGGCCGTTATCTCGAAGCGATAGCTAACCTTACTCTGCTTGTAGATACGTTCGACAGGCTCGGCAATGCCGAGAGGGTAAATTACTTTACGCGGTTAAAGGGTACGCTGATAAAGTCTTATGAGAGCGGCAAGGCGCAGCAGAGAACGGAGAGCAGATGAAAGCACGGGTTCTTATAGTAGACGACGATCCTAAAAATGTGCTTCTTCTCAGCGAGAAGATGACTATAGACGGTTACGAGGTTGCCGGCGCCGACAACGGGTTGAAGGCCCTGTCAATGGTAGACAGGTTTCGTCCCGATATTATATTAATGGACGTTATGATGCCGGAGATGGACGGTTACGAGGCGCTGCGCAGGTTGAAACTGAGGGAAGAGACCCGTTATATTCCCGTTATCATGCTGACGGGAATGGGCGAGATAGAGGACAGGGTGCGCGGTTTCGAGGTTGGCGCAGAGGACTATATAATAAAGCCGTTCAGCCTGCGCGAGGTATCGGCCCGTGTTAAATCGCTTTTAAGAATGCGCGCCCTTCAGGCCAAACTTATAGATTCCGAGAAGATGGCGGCGCTTGGCGGCATGGTGGACGGAATAGCCCACGAGATAAGGAACCCGCTAACGACAATAGGCGGCATGGCGCGGCGTATGCTCGACCCGGACACAGTAGGCAGGCACGCCGATTACGCCGATAAGATCATACGCTCGGTTGAGCGTCTTGAGAAGATGCTGCTGAGAATCGACGAGTACAAGCGGATACTGAACTCTACGCTCGTGCCTGCGAATATCAACAGGGTAATAGAGTCTACCGTAAGAGACGTGCGCGAGTACTCTATGGGCAAGTCTATCGACTTTAAGGTAGAGCTTCTTCCCGACCCTCCCGACATCTCTATAGACTCGGTAAACCTTAAGATCGCGCTCTTTAACATAGTGCAAAACGCCGTTGAGGCGATTTCAGAGAAGGGCACGGTTACTGTAGAGACCACCGTTGCTTCCGATAAGAGCAGGTTGATAAAGATAACCGATGACGGAGCAGGCATGAGCCGCGAAGAGGTGCGTAACATCTTCAGCCCCTTCCATACCTCCAAGATAGAGGGCGCCGGGCTCGGGCTTACGATAAGCCACAGAATAATAAACGATCACGGCGGCGACATCGGCGTAGAGAGCGCCCCCGGAGCGGGCACCGTAGTTACCGTCTCTTTACCGGCTAAAGGTCTATCGACAAGTTGCGC
>JAJRYL010000197.1 GCA_024275855.1 Deltaproteobacteria bacterium | reverse complement strand
GCAGGTTGAACTGAACACGGGGGAAAAGAGCGTCTTTTTAAAGAGACACGGCATGAAGATCGGCCTCGGCGGTATTGCCAAGGGGTACGCTATCGACCTTGCCGCCGCGCGGCTTTTAAAGATGGGTATTAAGAACAGTATTATTAGGGCCGGCGGGGACATGCGCGTACAGGGAGAGCGCAGCAGCGGAGTACCGTGGAAAATCGGCATAAGGCACCCGCGCAAAAAGGGGGTGCTTGGCGAGCTTCCGCTTAAGAACATCTCGATATCCACGTCCGGCGACTATGAGCACTTCTTTACAAAAGACGGTGTTTTATACCATCACATAATAGACCCCCGCTCCGGTTATCCGGCTCGCGGAAGCATGAGCGTAACAATACTCGCACCCGACACCATGACGAGCGACGCGCTATCAACCGCCATCTTCGTGCTCGGCCCGCAAAAGGGCCTTAAACTCATTAACAGGCTCAACGGTATCGAGGCTATCGTTGTCGATGCCTCCGGCGCTATTTTGACCTCAAAGGGAATAGATTTAAGTAAATAACAGCGGGGGGGGCAACAGTGGGTGTTTCCGAAAGACCTGACTGAAAGAGCTTTACGTCTTTTCACCTATAAATTAAAGAATTCATTGCCTTTTGAAAAAACTGTGCTATTATAAAAAAATGGACAGTGTTAAAAGATATCTGGTGATTGCGCTATTTACCGTTTTTGTGTTAGGCAATCTCGCCTCAACGGCAATGGCGTATTGCGGGGCCGACCACAACGGCTCTTTAGAAGTAGGCGCCTTAAGCGTTGCCACCCATAACCAGGTTGTTGTTACGGATAACTACAACGACGGCACTGATGCGGATAAGGTAGTAAAGCACCGTACTGCCGCAGAAGAAAAGAGCCATTCATCAAGCTGTTTCAATTGTTATGGCAGCCTTTGCCATAGTCAAAGCATCGTGACCTATCATTTCGCACTCGGCGTATACAGTTCTAAAGTAGCGCTTCATATCGATCAGGCTATTAATCAGAAGTACATCGTACTTGCCACCATTCCACAACCACCCAAACAGCTCTCATAGATCCGTTTAGAACCCGAACTTTGTTCTGAGATCTGATCGGGGTACTGCGCTTTTTTGCGTCTGTACTCCGCCAAGGAGAGTTATCATGCCACTTTTTCGACTTTATCGTACTGCCGCCTCCGCTCTATTTTTAAGCATAATATTGCTTGCGGTCTCTTATGGGTACTCTACCGCCTCTGATGTTGCCGTAGGCGATACGGGGAGAGGACGAGTTACGCTCAATGAGTTTATAAGGATTGGACTTGAAAATAATCCCGGTATCAAGGCTAAAAGGCTTGCCTGGAGGAGTACTATTGAAAGGTATCCGCAGGCTAAAGCCCTGGAAGACCCTGTACTGGTTTATACGCAGCCCTTTACCGAGGTTGAAACGCGCCTCGGGCCTATTAACCGCTCAATTATGCTTTCGCAAAAATTACCGTTTCCGGGAAAGTTGAAGTTAAAAGGCGAAATAGTAAATAAGGAGACCGATATAGCCCGGATCGCGCTCGATAAAGCGGCACGGGACCTGGTTCTCGATATTAAGAAGGCGTACTTTGAACTTTACTATATAGATAAGGCCAAAAAACTGGCTGATGAGAAGATAAAGGTCTTCGAACACTTTACCAAGGCCGAAATGAATAACTACTCGGTCGGGGTGGCGCGTTTTTCTGATGTCGTAAGCGCTGAGACGCATTACGCGGATGCCAAGTACGACCTTATTCTTTTTGTGGAACTGAGGCGCGCCGCAGCCTCAAGGCTCAATACTCTTTTGAATCGTGACCCCGAAGAGCGCATTGCATCTGTTACGGCTCCGCAGGTAGAGAAAGATAAAACAGCGCTTAATGAGTATTACCGCCTTATAAAGGAGAACGAGTCTATTCTTGCCGCCGACCTCGCTATAAAAAGAGAAGGGCTTAAAGAGAAACTGTCTACGTATACCTACAAGCCTAATTTTATGGTCGGATTAAAGTATACCGAAATAGGAGACCCGGGAATATCGGGGTTGAGCGACGGAGGAAAGGACGCAGTAGCCGTAACGTTTGGCATGAGTATTCCGCTCTGGTCGCGAAAAAACAGGGCTGTGCGTGAAGAGGCCAGGTTAGAGCGCATTGTGAGTGAGAGGAATAGGGAGTCGCTCGAAGACGGTCTTAACGCAAAGGTAAAGAGAGCATACATCGATATGAGAAGCAATTATCAACTGGTAAAGCTCTACTCCGATTCGCTAATACCAAAGGCCGATAAGCTTATAGATACGGTTCGGATTATGTATACCAACGGCAACGGATCGATTTCCGATCTTTTTGAGCCGAGGGTGATGTTGATCGATTTCAAACTCGCATACCACAGGGCTGTTTCAAATTATCTTAAAAACCGCGCCGAACTTGAGAGGCTTACTGCCGGGTTCGTTTTAAAGGAGGTAGCAACAGATGAATAAACCGAACAATGGGGCAGGGAGGTCGCTCCTCTATATACTTTTATTGATTGTAGGCGTTGCGGTTGGCGGTGGCGTAGCCTACCTCTACCTTAATTCCAAAGCTCCCGGTAGCGGTTCTGTAAAACAGGCGGACGGCGGGGCCGGAAAGGGCAAGAAGATAAGGTACTGGCAGTCTCCGATGGACCCGACTTATATAAGGGACGAGCCGGGAAAGAGCCCTATGGGCATGGATCTTATTCCTGTCTATGAGGGAGATGGCGAGAAGTTGGAACCCGGAACAGTAAAGATTGACCCTGTTACGGAGCAGAATATAGGTGTTAGAACTCAAGTGGTTAAAAAGCGGAGACTTACAAGGACTATTAGAACCGTAGGCAGGGTAGATTACGACGAAAAGCTGGTTCACCATGTAAATACCAAGATAGAGGGTTGGGTTGAAAAGCTCTATGTCGATTTTACCGGTGAAAAAGTAAAGAAGGGCGACTACCTGCTTGAGATATACAGCCCGCAACTTGTGGCAACGCAGGAAGAGTACCTGCTCGCAAAGAGCTATCAGTCGAAGATTGACGAAGGGGACGGGAATCTTGGCGGCGACTCTATTGTAGAACTCGCGAAGAGGAGGCTTGAGTTGTGGGACGTTCCGGCTCACCAGATACGCGAGCTGGACCAGACAGGTAAAATAAAAAGGACGATTCATGTTCATGCCCCTGCCGACGGCATAGTGGTGGAGAAGACGGTGCAGGAGGGTATGTTCGTAAAACCCGGCATCAACCTCTATACTATCGCGAACTTGAAGAATGTCTGGGTATACGCCGACGTTTACGAATACGAGATGTCATGGGTGAAATTAGGCCAGGAGGCGGAGATGACGCTTTCGGCCTATCCCGGCGTTATCTTTAAGGGCAAGGTCTCTTTTATAAATCCGTTTATGGAGCCGAAGACCAGAAGCGTTAAAGTAAGGCTTGAGTTCGATAATACGGATGGAAGGCTGAAGCCTGATATGTTCGCCAACGTCAGGTTAAAGTCGGTTATGGCGCATTTTGCCGTAGCGGTTCCTACGGAGGCGGTACTGCTAACGGGTGAAAGAAGCCTGGTTATAGTTGCGCGCGGCAACGGCAAGTTTACTCCCAAACCTGTAACTCTCGGCATTGAGGCCGGCGGTTATTACGAAATCCTCGACGGGTTGAGCGAGGGCGAGAAGGTAGTTACCAGCGCCCACTTCCTGATAGATTCCGAGAGCAGGCTTAAAGAAGCTATAGAGAAGATGCTCGACCTTAAGAAGCAGGAAAAGAGTTCCAAAAAGATGGACGGCATGAAGATGAACAATATGGACGGCATGAAGATGGACAACATGGACGGCATGAAGATGGACAACATGGACGGCATGAATATGGACAACATGGACGGCATGAATATGGACAACATGGACGGCATGAATATGGACAACATGGACGGCATGAAGATGGACAACATGGACGGCATGAAGATGGACAACATGGACGGCATGAATATGGACAACATGGACGGCATGAATATGGACGGCATGGATGACGGGGAGATGAGCCGATGATCAGGAAGATAATCGAGTTATCGATAAATAACAGGTTCGTCGTGCTGCTCTTTACGCTATTTATAGTCGTGGCCGGTATCTTTACGT
>JAJRYL010000196.1 GCA_024275855.1 Deltaproteobacteria bacterium | reverse complement strand
TAAAGCGTGATTATCTCAAACCCCTCCGCTACAAGAGCGGCTATACTCGGATGCCCCATAAACTCGTCGACCGTAGTCAACCCTGCCTGATTAACAACCTCGACATCACCGTCAAACGCATTTATACAGTATTCGCATACCCCTGAAATCAGACCAAGCTCCTTTACCTCGGTAAAGACCGCACCAAGAGGGTGGCCCGGTTTTAAGACCTCCTCTACCCATCTTGTGCCGCCACCATCGAACAGGAGCCTTACATCGTGTCCGGCCTCGTTCAACTCCTTGGAGTAAAGCATAGAGTGGAGGGCTCTGCCCATCGCGTCATGCGTACCGGGTTCTGCGTACAGTATAATCGCAAATTTTTTCAAACTCCCCTTATCCCCTTCTCTCTCACCGCTGCCAGGCTTGCCCCCATGCTCTGTACCACTCGTAACTGCCGGCTCTGGCCGGTCAACCGCCTTGGTATTGTTGTCCGAGATGCGAAAAAAATCCCCCTTTCTGATTTTTTGGCAAAGCGCATCCATAAATCTAAGTCTGCCGCGCCCGGGCGAACCTTTACCAATGACCTTAACCATAAGTAGAGTCTACTTTTTTTGAAAGAGAAAATATGTGAGGGGGCTTACATTTTAAGGCTTTTCAGCAAACTTTGTCCGGCAGGATATAGTTGCGGCCTTCCATACAGATAAGACCGTTTTTCTTAAGGTTGTTTACCTCAAGCGTTACGGTCTCTCTGGAAGAGCCAATGAGGTTTGCGATTTCCTGATGTGTCAGTTTAATCTTTATAATGCTGCCCTGTGCGCAATGCTCTCCGTACTTCTCGGCAAGGTCTTTAAAAAGAATTAACAGGCGTGTATACACATCGTGAAAGATAAGGTTTTCCAAACGGGTCTCTACACGCCTTAACCTGAAACCGATCAGCTTTGTAATGGCGAGAGAGAAGGCGGGGTTTTTACATATGAAGTTTTCAAACTCTTCTCTACCTGTAGCGCAGATCAGAGAGTCTTCAAGTGCCTCGGCACAGGTCTCCCTCTGCTCTTCTCCGGCAATAGAGAGTTCGCCAAAGATGTCACCCGGTTCGAGCAGATCGACGGTAAGCTCCCTGCCGTCGCTGCTAAGGCGCGTGAGTTTCATGCTGCCCTCTTTTAAAACGTAAATCTTGTCGGATTTATCGCCCATGGTAAAGACACGGCTCTTCTTCTTCACCTTGTCCGTTTGCATTACCGAGGCAAGCGCCTTCTGCTCATAATCGGGCAGTGCCATAAAGAGGCTGTTTGTGCTTATGTACCATAACTTGCTCTTGTGCATTTATCCCGCCTTTTAAAAAAATCCGTAAAACCGAACGCTCTTAAAACAGACGCCTTCTAAGCGTATCAAAAAGAGAATTTTTACAGCTCTACCTGCCGTGGCGCTTTTTGCACTATCTCCTCTATCTGCTCCACATCAATTTCGGGCCGCAGACCCGGCACCCTTCTTTTTGTAAACTTCAGAGCAAAAAAGTCCTTCTCTTTGTGCAGCTCGAACTCGGCCTTGCAGGCGTTGCAGTGAACCTTGTCGCCGTCGCTCTTGCATCTCGGTACGGCAATAGTAGGCCCGCATGCCGGACAATCGAGCATAGGCCTTGCGTGGTCGCTATGCCCGACTATTCCTTCAAGCCTGTCGTCGGCACAGAGACCGGCAAGAACAGAGACCAGCGGCCCGTCGAACTGTGAATTGCCGCTACCTCTCAAAATAGAGATTGCCTTATCTTTGCTCATACCGACACGATACGACCTTCTGCTTGTCATAGCGTCAAACGCGTCCGCTATAGAGACGATTCTCGCAAATATAGATATATTTTCTTTCCCTACATGTTTCGGATAACCGTGCCCGTCCACCCACTCATGGTGAAATCCTATTGCGTCTATAACCAGCGGGGCCAACGGGTGCGCGGTAAGAATTTTTCTACCGGTGTCAGGGTGGGTGCGCATAATCTCATACTCAGCCTCTGTCAGCTTACCCGGCTTATTAAGTATAGCGTCCGGCACCCCTACCTTGCCAATGTCGTGAACGAGCCCGCCGATAAAAGCCCTGAAGGACTGCCCCCCGGACAACCCGCTCTCTTTCGCTATCAACTCGGAAAAGTGGGCTACCCTCCAAACATGCCCGCCGGTATAGGCGTCTCTCGCTTCGATAACCGCGCCGAGAACCAGTAAAGATTTCAGTAAACCCGTATCGAGATCTATCTTCATAAAATTTCTCCGGCTTCTATAAGCTAACCATAGCTAACCCTTAAGCCTGACCGGCGTATTAAAAACCCGCTACTCTATAATTTACAAAGTACGGTAAAAATAAGGGAACATAACAAGTATACGCCTTAGGCAAGCCAACCGTCAAGGCTGCAAGGCTACCTTTTTTCATACTCTACTTTTTAAAGCCCGAAAGAAATTAACCTCCCGCCACCCGGTTCCTGGATTTCTTTAAAACCGCAAGCCTCCAATTTAAGTTAACGCAGAGCCTGTTTCTCCCGGATATTTTCCGGTATTTAATCGCTAAAAAATCGTGATAAAGCGTGCCGCTGCTACCGGACACTTTTCCGGACACTTTAAAAGACGAAGAGTAAAGGCCGTAACTCGTTTGCCTGTCAGGCTCAAAATAATTTGCAGGTTTTGCCATTCCGGACGGCAGAATTAAAGAAACATGTTACTCCGCATTTGTGATTACTTGAAAAACAGTGTATATTTCACTCTACGACAAAAACAGTCCATCAATCCACATCCCTTTTTTATGACCGGCAATGCCGCCGGTTATAAACAGAGTTTAAAAAGAGAGTATGACTTCTAAAAAGGTACCGGGCGCCGTGCCGCCCGTAGAGACATCGTGCCTCGGTTTTATCTTCGGCTTCTGGCCCGTACTGCTCGTTTACGCGGTAGGCCCGGTCGGAGATATTATAATGGGCAGGGCTCTGGTAGCGGAGCCCTTTTACCCCCTCGCGGTTGCTGCCTCCCTTGTGGTAGCTATTTCCCTTTTTATAGTGGCCGGGCTTTGGTCTTACCACCCGTTGGCACGTCTGTTGAAAGGAACGGAGCCGTGCGACTGCGAAAATTTCGAAGCGGTTGTTCATGCCCTGCCTTACAGGGTCGGTAAATCTTTTCTATTCTCCGGAGTGCTCTTTGCCACCATAGGTATGGTTCTTTTAGGTTTTTCGTACATAGGCCCTACAGGCAGGCCCCCGCTTAAACTCGTACTTGGCTCGGCACTGACAAATTACTACGCCTTCGGCCTTCTTACGACCGTTCTCGGCGTAGCGAGTACGCTTAACTTTACGACCCGCCTTCGGAAATCTCTCAGCACTCACGGTATCTTTACCGGAAATCTGCAAAGTGCACCGTACAGTTCATCTACGCACAGCTCGTCTATGATCAGCGTAATAAAGCGGCCCTGGCAACTCTTTATAATAACGAGCGTACTTCCATTTCTGCTCATCGCGATACTCTTTATGATATCGCGCGGCATGGACGACCCTTACCACCGCAGAGCGGCAACCACGGCAATGTTACAGATGTTTCTCGGTGTACTCGTCTGCGGAACATACCTTGTTTATACAATGCACAATACAATGAAGCTCGCTATTGACGAACTTCTGTTCGGCATGGATTCAATAAGAGACGGAAGGTACACCAAGCGGGTAGCGGTACTGCTCGACGACGAAACAGGCAGCATGGCCCGCAGCCTCAATACGTCCCTTGAGGGCCTGCAGGAAAGGGACGATTTAAAAGGGGCGCTAAGCATAGCGGCAGAGATTCAAAGCGGTCTTCTGCCGCAGAATCCGCCAATACCGGACGGATTTACCCTGGAGACTTTTCAGCAAAGCTGTTACGGCGTCGGCGGGGATTACTACGATATTATAGAGCTTGATAACGGGCGTATGTGGGTTATAGTTGCCGACGTTGCCGGTAAAGGTTACTCTTCGGCCCTTACCGTCTCTAACTTACATGCAATAATGCACACCCTTGCAAGCTCCGGCCAGGACTTTGCTGATGTTCCTAAAATCGCAAACAGCGCTATGGGCAATACCTTGACACGGGGCCGCTTCGTAACCGTCTTCATGGCCGAGTTTACTCCGGGTTCCGACACAATCTTGTGGTTTAACGCGGGGCACACTCCCGCAGTGCTCGCTTCGGCTGATACGAAAACACTTCTTTCGTCCATGGGGCCACCGCTTGGCATACTGCCCGAACTCATACTCACCCCTAAAGAGCAGCGGCTTAATCCCGGAGACCTGCTTGCGGTCTTTACCGACGGAGTGACCGAGCTCCGTTCAAGAGCGGACAGGGTGGATATGTTCGGTATGGAACGTACGGCGGACTGGGTCGGGACTCATCGAAGTACCAGAAGCCCGGCACTGGCCAAGAAATTTCTAAAAGAGCTTGCAAACTTCGGTACTCCGGCTCTTGACGACGACCTTACCGTCCTATTTTTAAAACGTATTGAATAGACGGAGGCAATACGGGCGGCCATTCATCCCCGGCCTTAAAAGACCGGGGTTTTCCAGCCGGATTTAATAAGTACTTACGTATAAATTTAAAATAATATCAGAATGGAGGGATATGGAATGGAGTTGATAGACGTTAACGAAAGAGTTGTTTTTTCTGACGAGTTTTCACCGAAGATACTAAGAGCCGGGCCTGATTACAAAGTGCCGCTTATCTGCCTAAACGCCGGACAAAAGATACCGCCGCACCCGAGCGGTACAGGCGTTTTTTACATAATAAGCGGATCTGGGGTTATGACGGTAGGCGACGAAGAATAAGAGATAAAGGCCGGCAGCATGATTTTTGTCAAGCAGGGCGAGAAACGAGGCATAAGGGCTACGGAGCAGCTTACGGCCTTTGCCGTCCACATGGGTTAAAAAAGAACCTGTATAAAAATACATAACAGAAGAGGGGCCGCCTTACAGGCGGCCCCTCTTCTGTTTTCAGACCTATATCTACCAACCCGTAAACAGACAGTACTAAAACGGTTTTTCTTTATCTGTAACGCCTTTTTTTATCTTTTATTCTTGCCCGGTCTTTTAAGCGGCAAAACTATCTTTTCAGGCCGTCTATTATACTCAGGGTGTTCGGTCAAGGCACGCCTGTACTCTATAGTAGCCGAGGCCGTTAACCGGTTAAGCAACTCTATTCTATCGTTATCGCCCGGGTGGGTCGAGAGCAGCTCCGGGACGCGCTTTTTGCCTTCGCTCTCTTTTGCCATTCTCTTCCAGAAGGCTACGCCGGCCTCCGGGTCGTACCCGGCTCTCGCCATAAGTCTCAACCCGATTTCATCGGCCTCCGACTCATGGGAGCGGCTAAAGGGCAGTATTACACCAACCTTTGCCCCTATGCCGTAAGCCCCCGTGACCACCTCTTTAGTAACGGGCGCAGAGGTCGAAAGCGCCACCGACAAAATAGCCTTGCCTATTGCCAGCGCCCGCCCCTGAGACATTCTTTCAGCCCCGTGGCGCGCGATAACATGCGCTACCTCGTGGCCCATAACAACGGCAATACCCGCCTCGTTTACGCAAAACGGTAAAATACCGGTATAAAAAGCTACCTTGCCGCCCGGAAGCGCAAAAGCGTTTACCTGATTATCATCTATTAATATAAACTCCCACTCGTAACCCTCAAGCCCCGAGGCGGCAGCTATCCTTCTGCCGACACGCTTTATCATGGCGTTGAGTTTATCATCACCCGAAAGGGTAGAACTCTCTTTTACCTCTTCAAAGGCGCGCTCTCCGAGCGCGACCTCTTCACTCTTAGAGATCATAATAAACTGCGACCGCTCCGTATACGGCACCGTAGCGCACGCTTCGAGCAGAAACAGCAGTATGAGAGAGAAAAAGGTAAGGCCTCTTATCCGTAACTTCAAAAAAACCTCGCTTATATTGCATTTTAAACCATTAAAAAGAACGGACAGGCTAAAAGATACACCTATGAAACATGGGTGTCAAGTCGGGCAACCTCTACCCGGTTCAAGTAGGTTGGTACTATTATTACTTCAACTTTTACCCGC
>JAJRYL010000195.1 GCA_024275855.1 Deltaproteobacteria bacterium | reverse complement strand
TATATTTAAGAAAGGGAATAAGTAAAGATGGAAAGAACATTTTCGATTGTTAAGCCGGACGGAGTACAGAAGAATATTATCGGCGAAGTGGTAAGCAGGTACGAAAAGGCCGGATACAGGGTGGCGGGAATAAAGATGGCGCACCTTACTAAGGCTCAGGCAGAGGGTTTTTACGCCGTGCATGCAAAGAGGCCGTTCTTTGGAGAGCTTGTTAACTTCATGATCTCCGGGCCGCTGGTTCTGCTTCTGATAGAAGGCGAAGGGGCTATAAAAGGCGTAAGAGAGCTTATGGGCGCTACCGACCCGAAAGACGCGGACGAGGGAACAATCCGTAAAGATTTCGCGGACTCGATAGAGTCGAATATAGTACACGGCTCCGACGCTCCCGAAACGGCGGCCTTTGAAATCGCTTACTTCTTCAACGCCCTTGAACAGTTTTAACCCCTGCCCTTTTTTTTCGTGTCCGCGGGCTGTTTAAATTTGTCTGTGTAGTTTGCAACCGTTTTGCAGGGAACCGGTTGTGCGGGTTTCGGTTTTTGATGGGTTGGTCTTTGGTGCAGGAAGATTTCGGGAGCCTTTTGAGTGTATTCGTTTGAGAAGATAAAGTCGCACTACGGTTTTACCAACGGCGACGTAAGAAACTTGGAGCAGTTGCGCCCGGTAATGGAGCGCAACGTAGTCGATTTTGTGACCGAGTTCTACGGGTTCGTCAAGAACCTCAGCGACTCCGACAAGTTTTTAAAGAACGATACTATTATACGCCGTCATCAGGACTCGCTAAAGGTATGGTTTCTGCGTCTCTTTTGCGGCAATTACAACAGGCGGTACTTCGACGAACTCGAAAAGGTCGGCCTCGCGCATGTAAAGATCAACCTGCCCGCGCATTACGTAAATACCGCCATGCACTTTGTCAAGAGTTATGTGCACGATACGATCAACAAAGAGTTCAAGGATTTAGAAGAGTGTGCCTTTCTTGAGCGTTCCGTAGGCAAAATACTCGATATGAACCTCGATATCTTCACAAGCACTTATATAGAAGAGGAGAAGAAGTTTTTCCTCTCCCAGAGGCTGGAGTCGTACCTTATACAGTTCGCCAACCGTTTTACCTACGGTCTCAACCTATTGCTTGTCGGCGGCCTTGTGATTATGGGGATTGGCGTTATGTGGCTCTTCACCTATGACGTTATGCACGTGCTCGACGGCAATGTGGAGAAGGCGCTGTTGCGCACGCTCGGCTCTTTGCTGATGCTCTGGGTCGTTATAGAGCTTATGGAGACGGAGGTAAAGCACCTTAAGGGCGGCAAATTCAAGATCAAGGTCTTTATATCCGTCGCCCTTGTGGCGGTTATACGAAAAATTCTGGTTACAAGCCTCAAGACCGACGCCGTTGAGGCGCAGCTCTCGTTAGTGGCGGCGGTAGCCGTGCTTGGCGTGGTCTACTGGCTTATTGCCAAGGTTGACGGTTAGCCTCTTTGTGCCTGTCGGTCTTCCGGTCTCTCTATCTCACTCTAATCCGAAAAAAATATTGTCGTCCCCGCTATTCTATCCTGTATAGCGGCCCCGGCGGAATTACCGCTATCACCTGTTTATTAATTACGGCAAATGAAGAATTTAAGAGATTATACATATAAAGAGCTTGTAGTCGAGGTAGAGTCGCTCGGCCAGAAGCGATACAGGGCCTTGCAGATCTTCAAGTGGGTCTTCGCAAGAGGCGTAACCGATATAGACTCTATGACCGATATCTCGAAGACCTTCAGGGAACGGTTGAAGCCGCACTACGTTATAGAGGAGGCGAACGTGGTCGAGGTGGTAAGCTCTAAAGACGGAACACGCAAGTTCTTAACGGAGCTTTTCGACGGCGTTAAGGTAGAGACGGTAATAATACCGGGCAAAAAAAGAACCACGCTCTGTGTCTCTACGCAGGCGGGCTGCGCGCTCGGCTGCGCCTTCTGCATGACCGGCAGGCACGGGTTTGTGCGTAACCTTACGCTTTGCGAACTCACGGGGCAGCTCTTGAGCGCGCTTGCTATTATAAAAGAGCAAAGCGAAGGCGATATAGACGGTGACGGCACGAACGGTTTCGACTGGTCGTGTTACGCCGATGAAGGTGTTGCCTGGGGCAACCCCTCTACGGAGCGTCCGCCGATTACCAATATAGTGCTTATGGGCATGGGCGAGCCGCTCTTGAATTACGACAATGTGCTCCGTTTTTTAGGCGTGCTTACAGACGGCAACGGTTTTGGAATTTCGCACAACAAGGTAACGCTC
>JAJRYL010000194.1 GCA_024275855.1 Deltaproteobacteria bacterium | reverse complement strand
CCTGTCGGTATCAGTTTGACAGGGGCTGTACTTAAGTCCGGGGCCGGTTTTTTCTCGTAAGCCCTGTGCTTTTTCTCATCTTATGGCTCTTACGGGTTACGGCTCTTGCGGGGGCTGTCGTTAGTACGGTAGTAATTCAGCTTTTTTTATGTCAACTTTTGTCGTAACCGAGAGCCTTGTCTGTCTGTATAGTAAAAACCTGAGCAAGAGAGAAGAATGGCAGAGGCCAGATACAAGCGCATACTTTTAAAACTCTCCGGCGAGGCCCTTATGGGCACCAAGGAGTACGGTATAGAGACCGAGATAGTCTCTGCCGTCGCCTCGGAAATAGCCGATGTAGTAGCGCTTGGCGTAGAGGTTGCGGTAGTCATAGGCGGTGGAAACATCTTCAGAGGCGTTTCCGGCAGCGCCGAGGGAATGGACAGGGCGTCCGCCGATTATGTCGGCATGCTCGCGACCGTTATAAACGCGCTGATGCTTCAAGAGGCGCTTGAAAAGAACGGAACCTTCACGCGGGTGCTCTCGGCAATAGAGATGAAGGAGATCGGCGAGCCGTATATAAGAAGGCGCGCCGTGCGCCATCTCGAAAAGGGCAGGGTGGTAATCTTTGCCGCCGGAACCGGCAACCCCTACTTTACTACCGATACCGCCGCGTCTTTAAGAGCTATGGAGGTTAACGCCGACATAATCCTTAAGGGCACCAAGGTAGACGGCATCTACGACTCCGACCCGGTAAAAAACCCGGACGCTAAACGCTACGATAGGCTCAAATATATAGACGTCTTAAAAGACGGATTGCAGGTTATGGACACGACGGCCATCTCCTTGTGCATGGACAACAACATGCCCATAGTGGTCTTTAGCATGAAAGAGGCCGGAAACCTTCTTAAAATAGTTACCGGACACAATATCGGAACGCTCGTTTCATAATCGCTTCACACTCTAACTTATTTTTGTTTTTCTAATATCAGTTTCAATACGAAGTTGTAGTCTGCTTTTTTATTCTCGCTTTACTATGGAGTTATACTCTTCTTTATAGACATCGTGAAGAACCGAAAGGGTCGTGAATATGAACGCTGAACTGAGTAAAGATATGAAGGCGAGAATGGGCAACGCGGTAGAGGCTCTTTCGCGTAACCTCGGTACTCTTAGAACGGGCCGCGCGTCGCTCTCGGTCTTCGACAACGTTAAGCTCGATTACTACGGCACGCTTACCCCGCTCTCGCAGGTCGCTTCGCTCCCTTTGCCTGAACCGAGAACAGTAGTCATTCAACCGTGGGACACGACACAGCTTCAGGCCATAGAGAAGGCCATTGTAAACTCAGACCTCGGTTTTACCCCTAATAACGACGGCAAGATTATACGCATAAACGTGCCCCAGCTTACCGAAGAGCGGCGTAAAGATGTCGTTAAACTCGCCAAAAAGTACGCGGAAGAGTGCAAGGTCGAGGTACGCAATATCAGGCGCGATATAAACGAGGCCGCCAAAAAACTCGAAAAGGATAAAGAGCTCTCTCAGGACGAGCTGAAAAAGACGCTCGAAGAGATTCAGGCCGCTACCGACGAACAGATTAAGAAGGTTGACGAAGTGCTCGGACGTAAAGAGGCCGATATAATGGAGGTTTAACCGTTGCGCTGTTACGTAACGGTTTGCGCTCTTTTTATATATGTTTCTCTGCCCGCGCGCTCTTACCCGGCGCACCGGAAAAGATGGCGCCTCCGGCCTCAACCCGTTTACTTTATCCCCTTTACGTATCTATACGCTTTAGCTCCGCTTGACCTCATAGAACCTATGTGGTACTGAGTAAGAACACCTCGACAACCTCTATACATACACACTCTTTAGCTACTGGCGAAAATAACCGATGGAGAGTAACATTAAGGAAAAGATGCCCCGCCATATAGCTATAATTATGGACGGCAACGGCAGGTGGGCCAAACGGCGTATTCTGAACAGGATCAACGGCCACCGCAAGGGAGTGGACGTTGCGAGAGATACTGTTACGCAGTGCGCCGAACTCGGCATAGAGTGCCTTACGCTCTACACCTTCTCCAAAGAGAACTGGAAACGGCCGGCGGTAGAGGTAGGCATGCTTATGAAGATGCTCGAACGCCACCTGAGAGCCGAAGAAGAGACCCTTATAAAGAACAATATCCGTTTCAGACCGATTGGAGATACTACAGACCTGCCTGAAAGCGTACAGAAGGTGGTGGCGGAGCTTGTTGTTAAGACCGCCCATAACGACGGCATGGTACTTCAGCTTGCGCTAAGTTACTCAGGCCGGTCGGATATCGTAAAAGCCGCAAGGGAGCTTGCTCGAAAAGTAGAAAAAGGTATAATAACCCCCGGCGATATAACCGAAGAGCTTTTTTCAAGACACCTCTCTACAGAGTCTGGTCCCGACCCCGACCTTCTTATCCGTACCAGCGGAGAGAGGCGCATAAGTAATTTTATGCTCTGGCAGCTTGCTTACACTGAAATATATATTACCGATGTCTTGTGGCCGGACTTTACACGCAAGCACCTGTTGGACGCCATAAGCGATTACAAGTCGCGCGACCGTCGTTTCGGTCTCGTTAAAGAGCATGAAATTGCCGGGGCAGGCGGGCGGTCGTTACCTTAAACACTCTCGGGCGGTTATTTTGCAAGAGGTTTAAACGCCGCTTTCTCGCAGTCGAGCGGTTATTTTCCCCGGAAGAGTTTTACCGCTTTTCGTTCGTACTCTCGGGCGGTTATTTTGCAAGAGGTTTAAACGCCGCTCTTTCGCTCTCGGCTCTTCTCTTTAAAAGCGTTCTTTCTTTGCAGGCGCGGGTAGCTGTTTTTTTTGAGTGTCAGGTCTGCTTCTTTTTTTCAGACCTGTAAAGCGGGAGACGAATTAGCACTCTTTTATCGAAACGGTTAAGGTCGGGGCAGTTACTGTCCCGGCATTTTTTTTACTTTCAGGAGAGTTTTGAAAAGAATAATTACAGCTCTGGTGCTTATTCCTATAGTGCTCTTCGTGCTCTTCTATGCAGCCGTGCAGTGGTTTGTGCTCGTTGCGCTCTCTATCGCCTTCGTATCGTTGCTTGAGTTCAACAACCTTACAAGAAAAGGGTCGTCCTCCGCTCTCTTTGACGTACTGACTCTGCTCTCCGGTCTCGCGCTTCCGGCTATCTACTTTCTTACCGGACAGATAGTGCTGGTGCCGTTGCTGCTTGTTACGCTTTTTCTGTTATTTTTGGCCGGAATGATTACCGGGGCAGAGCCGCAAGACCTCTTCGATTACGCGGCGAAACGAACATTGGGGGTTATATATATAGGGCTGCCGATAACGTTTCTTATCTCTATCCGTATAATCGGAACGAGCTCCCTTATACTTTTTCTTCTTGTGGTTATATGGGTCAACGACTCTGCCGCCTATTTTGTCGGCAGGGCTGTAGGCAAACGCAAGCTCTGTCCGTCGATAAGTCCGGGCAAAACGGTAGAGGGCGCTATAGGGGGAATAGTCGGCGGTATAATAGCGGGTTTTCTCTATATTCACTTTACCTCTATATCCCTGCCTCCGATAGAGCTTTTCGTTCTCTGCCTTCTGATAGGTGTCGCCGGCATTATAGGCGACCTGGCCGAATCCATAATAAAGAGGAGCGCCGGGGCAAAAGATTCGGGTTCTATAATACCGGGGCACGGAGGACTGCTCGACCGTATAGACAGCATGCTCTTCGCCCTTCCCGTGCTCTACTTTTTCTGGCTGTAACCGTATGGCCGTAAAGATTATTTTATTTAAGCTTTATATCCGGTTCTGAACTTTTAAGGGTACTCTGTTATGAAGTCTATCTCGCTTCTCGGCTCTACCGGCTCTATAGGTAAATCAACCCTTGAGGTCGTGCGTTTAAACCCCGGTCTGTTCAACGTCCAGACACTATCTGCCGGAAATAACGTGGCGCTTTTAAAGGAGCAGATAGAAGAGTTCTCTCCCGAGTACGTCTCCGTGGTTACGGAGGCCGCCGCAAAGCAGCTTTACGCCCTTGTCGGCGGCAGGGTCGAAATCGGTTTCGGGGTAGAGGGCGCTATCAACGCGGCCACGGCAACAGGGGTCTCGCAGGTGGTCTCCGCCATTTCAGGCGCGGCCGGTCTGCTGCCGACCATGGCGGCCATAGAGGCCGGAAAAGATATAGCCCTTGCCAATAAAGAGACGCTCGTTATGGCGGGGCACCTCTTTATGGAGGCGGTAGAGTCCGCCGGAGTTTCGCTTCTTCAGGTAGATTCGGAACACAGCGCCGTCTACCAGTCTTTAAAGGGGCATAGAAATGAGGATGTGCGGCGGGTGCTGCTTACGGCTTCAGGCGGGCCTTTTTTGAATACCCCGAAAGAGGAGTTCGCGAACATAACGCCCGAGGT
>JAJRYL010000193.1 GCA_024275855.1 Deltaproteobacteria bacterium | reverse complement strand
TCTATCGACTCTATGCGGTCGGGGTCGAGTATTTCGGTACCCAGCATCTGCAGCCCGCCGCAGATGCCGACTACCCTGCCTCCGTTCACGATAAAATCTATAATCTTTTTGTCAAACCCGCGCTCTTTCATCCAACCCATATCGGCAAGGCTGTTCTTGCTTCCGGGCAGTATCACCATGTCGGCGCCCTCTATTTCCGCCGGGTCGTCAATAAAGTCTACGCCTACGCCCGGGGTCTCTGCAAACGGGTCGAAGTCCGTAAAGTTGGAGATACGGGGCAGCTTTATTACCTTTATATTTATTTCAAGGCCGTTCTTCTTCTTGCGCTTCTTTTCCTCAAGCGCTACGCCGTCTTCGTCCGGCAGGCGAATATCTTTAATAAAGGGAAGAACACCTATGGTCTCTTTACCGGTGCGCTCGAAAAGGTCGTGAAGGCCCGGAGTCAGCAGCGTAACGTCCCCTCTGAACTTATTTATTATAAAGCCCTTTATCCGCTCTCTCTCTTCTTCTGTTAAAAGCATCAGCGTGCCTACGAGCGAGGCGAAGACCCCGCCCCGGTCTATGTCCCCGATAAGAAGCACCGGGCAATCGGCAATTTCGGCCATGCCCATGTTGGCTATGTCGCCCTCTCTCAGGTTTATCTCAGCCGGGCTTCCGGCGCCCTCTATTACAATTATGTCGTACTCTTTTTCGAGCCTGTTATAACATTCGATCACGCTCTTTCTCGCAATTGGCTTAAAGGCGTGAAATTCGCGCGCCGACATGGTTGAGTGTACCCTGCCCTCGATTATCACCTGCGAGGTAGCGTCTCCGGTCGGTTTCAAGAGCACGGGGTTCATGTCCGGGGTCGGCTCTATTTCGGCGGCCTCGGCCTGAAAGGCCTGCGCGCGGCCTATTTCAGCGCCCGTTAGCGTTACGTAAGAGTTCAGCGCCATGTTCTGCGCCTTAAACGGCGCTACGGAATAGCCCATGTCGCGAAATAGCCGGCACAACCCGGCAACAAGTACGCTTTTGCCGACATGCGACGACGTACCTTGCAGCATTATAGGAATTGCTTTGTCTCTTTCTCTATCAGGCAAAAGTTTTGCTCGTTCAGTTAAAAGCGAATTTGTTAAAAAACCGTATTTTAAGTTGAGATTATAGCAGTTTTTAAGGCCTGTCAAAATATTATCTTTCTCCCGTCTTCCATTTCAGTCTCTGTGCCGTTTCGCATGCAGGGTCGAAACATAAGCAGAGAGTGCTTGTTAAACTCTATTTTCTTTTGTATATTGAAGATATATGCTAATTCAAAAATTTCAAAAGGCTATTAAAGACTCTGTTGCCGTTGCTCTCGCCCAAAAACGGCTTTTACTCTTCTTTGTCGCCACACATGTAGTATTTCTTATTATGGGCGAGGTAATGGTGGCGTATGAGGTTCCCGGCGTTATGCACCTTCGGGCCGAGCAGCTAAAGGCCGTTCAGGAGCTTATCTATCTAAAGCCGTTAACCGGGCCGCTTGCCACTAGCCTTCTTTTGAAGATAGCGTACACCCTGTTTTTCAACCTCATCTTCGGAGCGTTTATTTCGACCACTCTCTTCGGGGTTCTCTTTTTTATCCCCTATGTGATGGCCGTCTGGCGCGCCTTTCTTATCGGCATGCTCTTTTACGGCCTCGATACCGGAAACACGGTAAGCGGGCTTGTCTTTTACGGCACGTTTATTCTTGAGTTCGGCGCGTACAGTATCTCGTCCGCTATAGGAATGGACCTCGGTTTAACGCTGATTTACCCCGCACGAAAGGGTGTTGACACAAGGCGTAAGGCATTTGCTATATGGAAGGCAGGGGCGAAAAAACTTTATCTGCTGGTCTTTTTACTGCTTTTTTTAGGGGCCGTCTGGGAGATAGGGTGGCTCCATTATCTTGGGCCGTTGAAAGGTTCAACGGCTTTTTTAAAGTAAAAGAGAAGAATATTGGATTAAAATAGGCAAAAGAGAAAGATTTATCTTGGATTGGCGCATTAAGGTGTGCTATAAAAGGTGCAACCACACGTGTGACCCAAGTGCAGTCTCACCGGTTTTTGTCCGTAACAAAAAAACAGATAAGCACTCTTCCTTTTTTCCGCTTAAGCGGACCCCCGAAACGGAGCTATGGCCGTTACTGTCGAAGAAAAACTGATAACAGTTCTTGAGCGGATACGCAACGCGGCACGCAAAGCGGGCCGTGACCCGAGAGAGATTTCGCTGGTCGCTGTAACTAAATCGATAGATCTTAAAAAGGTCAAAGAGGCTTATCTGTCCGGTATACGGATTTTTGGCGAAAATTACGTGCAGGAGACGCAGGAGAAGGTTAAAAAGCTTAAAAGAAAAGGTATCAAGTGGCATTTTATAGGCCATTTGCAGAAGAACAAGGCTAAAATAGCTGTAGAGCTATACGATGTTATACATACTGTAGACAATACCTCGCTTGCCGTTGAGCTTAACAAGCGGGTTCGCGCTATTAAAAGAGCGCCGATGGACGTACTTATTCAGGTCAGCATAGCCGGAGAGAAGACAAAGTTCGGTATAGACCCGGAAGGCGCGGTTACGCTCGCGCGCCGTATCTCCGGGCTTGAGCACCTTCGGCTCAGGGGGCTTATGGCTATTCCGCCCCGTTTTGAGAACTCCCAGATGTCGAGGCCGTATTTTGTAACTCTCAGGCGGCTTGCCGAACGGATCAATAAAGAACGGTTGCCCAATGTGGTCTTAAAAGACCTCTCTATCGGAATGTC
>JAJRYL010000192.1 GCA_024275855.1 Deltaproteobacteria bacterium | reverse complement strand
ATGGTCGTGCATCTTTTTAACTCCTGTCAATTTATATTATGGATTTTAAAAATTATACCAGTCTTTTGCCCTGTATGTATTTTTTTTGTAAGACATCGGCAAAAAAAAGGGTCGAAAGAGAAAAGGGTTAGGGATGGAGCAGGTATCAGGGAGTCGTACCTGAGTTATCCGCAGGCAGGGTTACGGTAAAGGTAGAGCCCTTGCCTTCGATACTCGAAAGCTCTATTTTACCGCCGTGCGCGTTTACAATCGTATGCACTATGGCGAGCCCGAGCCCGGAGCCGACGGTCTGTTCGCGGCTCGCGTCCACCCTGAAAAAACGGTCGAATACATTTGCCTGATCTTCTGCGGATATTCCTATACCCGTATCCTTAACAACCACAATGGCATTTTCGCCTTCTCTTCTAAGGCTTGCTTCGACCCTTCCGCCGTTATTATTGTACTTAACGGCATTTTCCACCAGGTTGGTAAATACTTCCGTCAGCCCTTCTTTGTCGCCTCTTACGGTAACGGAACCGCCTGCAAGAGATAGCTTTATTCCTTTTGACGCGGCTGAAACATCTATAAGCTTCATCACATTTCGCATTACCTGAAGCAAATCAACCTCTTTTAACTCCAGTTGAACGGTAGTGCTGTCGAGCCGTGAAATGACCAGTATTCTATTTATTATCTCGCTCATCCGGTTGACTGCGGCACTCATCTTCATAATAGCCGCCCGGTACTCCGCCTCTGTTCTACTTCTGCCAAGCGTTACGTCGCAGTAACTCTTTATAATCGAGGTGGGCGTGCGGAGTTCGTGCGACGCATCGGAAAGAAACCGCTTCTGCCTGTCGAACGAATTCTCAAGGCTGCTCAACATAGTGTTGAAACTCTCGCCAAGCGGCCTTATCTCCGTACAAAGAAGGTCCGCGTCCACCCTCTCTCCAAGACTCTCTTCTGTAATCTCGCCAACCTTCTTCGAAAAGAGGGTAAGGGGCCCGAGAGACCACCTGGTTACAAGATAGACCCCGAGCGCACAGATAGCGAAGACCAGCGGGTAGGCCACAAGAATAATTTTTCTGAAAGAACTTAAGAGCTGATAAGTATCTTCAAGCGTATCGCCGGCCTGAAAGATATAGGTGCCCGCTTTAAACTTATACGACTTGCTGAAAAGCCGTATAGGGGTGCCTGTCGGGCCTTCTATTATCTCATAGATCGCCTCGTTCGCATCGGGTATAACGATAGGAAGGGTAATATTGGCAAGGTAGAGAGAAGGAGAGTTGGTGACAATAGAGCCGTCGCTTGCCAGAATCTGAAAGTACCGGCCTGAGAGTTTGTGGCCGTACTCCCCGCTGGCGGCGCCGGTTATCTCGTACAGTTCGGGTTCAAGCTGCCCATGCTTCTCTTCGGTAGCGGCAAGGCTTGCGAGCATTCCGACTTCAGAAGAGATATGGCTGTCTACAAAACCGATAGCTACACTCTCAAGCTTATAGTACAGGGTCAGCTCAAGACCTGTAAAGACAATAGCGAAGAGCACGAGAGACCAGATTATCAGTTTTAATTTAATGGAATTTAGCATGCTTACGAAAGCATATCACTTAGGCACGGCAGTTTCAACGGGTTCGGTCTTCAACATATATCCGGCGCCGCGCACGGTCTGTATAAGCTGGGTATCGAAACCCTTATCTACCTTGTTGCGCAGATAATTTATATATACGTCAACAACGTTAGAGTCCATCTCGGTCTCTTCATGATAGATGTGCTCTACAATATCGCTGCGGCTAAGCACCGT
>JAJRYL010000012.1 GCA_024275855.1 Deltaproteobacteria bacterium | reverse complement strand
GCACAGGGACGGGCTGTTCAAAGAGTACGGTAACGGAACGGGATGTGCCCAATAATTTTTTTAGTACTTAAGGCGTTTACCTTCGGGCGGACGCAAACAGTGCTTTCGGAGTAAAAAGTACAATGAGGGATATTATAACACTCGCGTGCACTGAGTGTAAGCGCAGAAACTATTCGACCAACAAGAACAAAAAGACTATACCTGAGCGGCTTGAGCTTAAAAAGTTCTGCAAATTTTGCAGAAAACATACGCCTCATAAAGAGACGAAGTAACCCGCTCTTCCGCCGTATCTTTCAAGAGCTTGTATAAGGGGCTATCGGGCGCATTTTTTACTCTTAAGGCTGTACCTTCTCTGTTTTTAATCCTGGCTGTTTTAAATTCGGGGATAATTTTACAAGGCCCGCTTAAGGCGTGGCGGTCTTTAAAAGGCGCTCTGCATGGGACGCCCTCCCCTTATGCGCTTTCGGGATATCCGTTGTACTGTGTACCACAGGCCAGTAGCTCTAACGGCTAGAGCGGCGGTCTCCAAAACCGCATGTTGGGGGTTCGAATCCCTCCTGGCCTGCCACTTTTTTCACGCTGTCGTGCGTATTTTACAAGCTTAAGGGCGTATCTTAAGGGCTTCGGGTGTACTGTGTGCTATGCATGGTCTCAGGTTGTATCTCTTTTGTGCCGCTTACTGTTAGATGGCGGATTTAAAAAATGTTTGCTTAAGCCTCGTACTTTGCTAATGCGCAGGGCCGGTATCGACTCTATGTGATATAACGGATTTAAAAAATGTTTGCTTAAACCTCGTACTTTGCTAATGCACAGGGCCGGTATCGACTGTATGTGATATTACTGATTTAAAAAATGTTTGCTTAAGCCGTAAGCGATACGGCGTTTAAAGAAAAAGACGATAAATATGATTTCAATACAAGGAACGAAAAAGTTTATATCAGACGCCCGCAGCGAACTCAGAAAAGTTACGTGGCCTACCAAGCAGCAGACCATGAGCTCTACCTGGGTTGTCATCGTTGTAACCTTTGTGCTCGCGGGTTTTCTCGGTTTTGTCGACCTCTTCCTTTCAAAAGGGATTGGCTTTATTATTAAATAGAACTTAGCCTTTAATAAGGCATAGTCCATTGTTGCCCCCTTTCTTATGTCGGGTTCGCAACGATTGAAATGGGACTATAAGTCAGGAGCGGTATGGAGAAGAAGTGGTATGTTGTTCACACCTACTCAGGGTATGAGAATAAGGTAAAGGCCGCGCTTGAAGAGAATGTGCGGGTTTCCGGTAAGGAAGAGCTTTTCGGAGAGGTACTGGTACCTTCCGAAAAGGTTGTTGAAATGGCCAAGGGCGTAAAAAGAACTACCATGCGTAAGTTCTTCCCCGGTTATATACTGGTGAATATGACCCTTAACGAAGAGACCTGGCACATAGTAAAGTCAACGCCCAAGGTTACCGGTTTTGTGGGCGGACAGAATATGGAAATGCCGCCTGCCGTGCCTGATGTCGAGGTGCAGAGGATTACATCTCAGATGGAAGAGGGCGCGGTAAGGCCGAAACCGAAGGTGCTGTTCGATCGTGGCGAGTCCATCAGGGTTATAGACGGGCCGTTCACCAACTTTACCGGAATAGTTGAAGAGGTAAAGCCTGAAAAAGGCAAGCTTCGTGTGCTGGTAAGTATTTTCGGAAGAGCCACACCCGTAGAACTCGACTTTATACAGGTTGAAAAGGCATAATCGTTATTGAATAAAAGTGAGTGCCGCGATTGTTGCGGCATGTATATCAGGTAGTTAAGCAGTGTAGAGAGGTATTAAAAAGATGGCTAAGAAAGTTATCGGGCTAATTAAACTTCAGATTGCGGCAGGCAAGGCAAATCCGTCTCCGCCGATTGGGCCCGCGCTCGGACAGCACGGCGTAAACATAATGGACTTCTGCAAGGCCTTTAACGCCAAGACGCAGAAGGAAGGGGACACCGTTATTCCGGTTGTAATTACGGTCTATGCGGACAGGTCTTTCTCTTATATTACAAAGACGCCTCCTGCCCCGATCCTTTTATTAAAGGCGGCGGGTATAACCAAGGGTTCCAAAGAGCCGCACAAAGAGAAGGTCGGCAAAGTGACAAGCAAGCAGATAGAAGAGATAGCGAAACTCAAGACACCGGATCTGTCCGCCGGAAGCCTTGAGGCCGCGATGAAGACTATTGCCGGTACTGCGAGAAGTATGGGCATTACTGTAGAGGGGTAACGGAGATGGGTAAGAAGTATAACGCGGCAGCGCAGAAGGTAGAGATCGACCGTATATATGGCGTAGACGAAGGTTTCGACCTTATCGGGCAGCTTGCCGTCGCCAAGTTCGACGAGACGGTAGAGGTAACCGGGCGGCTCGGAGTCGATCCGAGACAGGCCGAGCAGATGGTAAGGGGCACGGTAGTGCTGCCTAACGGCACGGGAAGAAAAGTACGGGTTCTGGTCTTTGCCAAGGGCGAGAAAGAGGCCGAGGCCCTCGCCGCCGGAGCGGAGTACGCCGGAGCCGAAGAACTGGTAAGTAAGATAAAGGCGGGCTGGACGGATTTCGACAGTACCGTCGCTACGCCGGACATGATGGTCGAAGTCGGCAAGCTCGGCAAGGTGCTCGGCCCGAGAGGTCTTATGCCCAACCCGAAGCTCGGCACCGTAACCTTCGACGTAAAGAAGGCCGTTGAAGAACTAAAGGCCGGCAAGGTGGAGTTCAGGGTAGACAAAGTCGGCAATATCCACGTGCCGATAGGCAAGGTCTCTTTCGGGGCGCAGAAACTTAAAGAGAACTTTACCGTGCTGCTCGAAGCCATAACCAAGGCAAAACCTGCGGCGAGTAAAGGTACGTATATAATAAGCCTGCACCTCTGCACGACAATGGGCCCGTCGGTAAAGCTCGACGTTGTCGAGGTTAAGAAGTCCTACAAGTAAACCGGGCGTACTTTTGGATACGGGGTTTTATTGTTGACAAGAGCGGTGGGTGCTTATCCGTGAAGGTCGGCTTTTGTAGAGATTATCAGGCAAACGGCTGTTGTTCTATCTACAGGTTTTTAGTAGTAGCTGTATGCGAGCGTGGGGAATGAGTGAGCTTTTTCCCGCTGCTTTCAAGAGTAAAATATAACTTATAACCATGGTCAGAGACAGCAGGGGCCGCAAGGCGTAACAGAAAAACCCTGCCGAGACCGGGACGTAAATATTACCACGGTACCGGGCGCGCGGTTTTAGCTCGCCGGCAATTTTTCACGGTACGGCTTATTTATCTATCCCGATCTCTTTGCCATAACAACGGAGAGACGAGAGGGGGGGGAGAAAAAGTTTGGAAAGAACAGATAAAGCAAAATTGATTGAAGAGCTGAGCCAGAGTATAGTCAAGGCGAAAGCGGCTTTTGTTACCGAGTATCAGGGCATTACCGCCGGAGAGATGGACACGTTCCGTAAAGATCTTCGCGAGTCCGACATAGAGTTCAAGGTTGTGCGTAATACGCTTGCCAACCGCGCTATAGACGGTACGGACTGTGCCGGGTTCAAAGAGCATATTGTAGGCCCGGTCGCCCTTGTCTTCGGATTCGCAGACGCTGCCTTAACCGCCAAGAAACTTGTCGAGTTCGCGAAAGAGCAGCCTAAGCTTAAGCTAAGAGCCGGAGTCATCGGGGATATTGTCCTTAGTGTCGATGAAATCAAAGCACTGGCGGAACTGCCGAGCAAAGACGAGATGCTTGCAAAGATAATCGGTTCTATGAACGCGCCGGCTTCCGGTTTTGTCAACGTGCTCAGCGGTGTGCCGAGGGCACTGGTCTACACGCTTAGCGCAATTCGCGAGTCGAAAGAGAACGCGGCTTAGTACTTCGGTAATACGCGGGTATTTAAAGAACGCGGTTTACAAACTACCGGCAGGCAGTGTGCGCGCTTATATTGCCGGAGTTGATTTTGATAGAATATAATACCAATTCGAATTAAGAAAACTGATAACAGGAGATACAGACATGGCTGACATAACTAAAGACGACGTAATAAAATTTCTTGAGAGCATGAGCGTTCTCGATATGGCCGACCTCGTAAAAGAGCTTGAAGAGAAGTTCGGTGTTTCAGCGGCGGCACCTGCGGCGGCTGCGGCCGTAGCGGCGCCTGGCGCGGGCGCGCCGGCGGAAGAGAAGACCGAGTTCGACGTAGTGCTCAAGAGCTTCGGTTCCGAGAAGATCAAGGTCATTAAAGAAGTACGCAGCGTAACGGGGCTTGGACTCAAAGAGGCCAAGGAGCTTGTCGAAAGTGCGCCGACTACCCTTAAAGAGGGCGTAGACAAGGACGAAGCCGCAACCATCAAGGCTAAGCTCGAAGCCGTAGGCGCAGAAATCGAGGTTAAGTAGTTTTACTCTTGCGCCCGGAATGCCGGGCGCAAGAGTCTTTTTGTTTTACATTTTTTTTTTGCGTTCAGTAACCGTAGCGCGGCTTCAGGTTCGAACACCGCCGCCTACCCGGACATAACCGCTTTACGCAGTCCGCAGCCTCTATACTACCGGGTTTCAAAAAATGGAATTTTTCTCTTTTATTTATTGCATCACAACTTAATTTCAACGGTCTTCAGCCCGTAGGACAGTCCTGCGGGCGAAGTCGTTGGAGGGTTTAAATTAAGGAGCTTGTTAGATGGCCTCCAGTCTTTCATCAAAATCAGTGATACTCAGGAAAGGTTACTCAAGGATTACCAAGGTAATTGACATGCCTAACCTGATAGAGGTCCAGAAGGAATCGTTTGCTCAGTTTCTGCAAACGGACGCCGCGTCGGCAAGCAGGGACGAGACGGGCCTTCAGGCGGTATTCAACAGTTCTTTCCCCATAAACGGATTTAGCGGAAACGCCTCTCTGGAATTTGTAAAGTATTCACTTTTAGAACCCAAGTACACTATTGAAGAGTGCCACCAGAAGGGCATGACGTATGCCGCGCCTATCAAGATTCTTGTCAGGCTTATTATGTGGGACAAGGACGCAGAGACCGGTGTGCAGTCTATCCGCGACATAAAAGAGCAGGAGGTCTACTTCGGCGAAATACCGCTGATGACCCAAAAGGGCTCTTTTATTATAAACGGTACAGAGCGTGTTATCGTAAGCCAGCTCCACCGTTCCCCCGGTGTCTTTTTCGAGTACGAGAAGGCCAAAACCTTTTCCGGCAAGGTTCTCTATACGGCGCGCGTAATTCCGTATCACGGTTCGTGGCTCGACTTCGAGTTCGACCAGAAAGATCTTCTCTACGTCCGCATAGATAAACGGCGCAAGATGCCGGCCACCATACTTTTAAAGGCCCTCGGCTACTCCGTTGAAGAGATGGTCAACTACTTCTATCCGAGCGAAGAGATACTTTTTGACGGCTCCAAGATCTTAAAGAGCGTTGAGCCGGAGTTTCTTGTAGGGCAGAGGGCGAGCCGCGATATAAAGGACGCGACCGGCAAGGTCATAGTTAAGAAAGACAGAAAGTTTACACGCCTCGCTACCAGAAAGATAGTGGAAGCGGGCATAGAGTATATAGATGTAGACGTTGAAGAGGTTGTCGGAAGAATAGCCTCTAAAGACATAGTGGACCCGAAGACCGGAGAGGTGCTTTTAGAGTGCAACCAGGAGTTGACGCGCGACAATCTCGACGAGATTTCAGCGCGCGGCATAACCGGCTTTAAGCTTCTGCTTGTAGAGGCAATGGGGCCGTACTTTAGAAATACACTGCTTAACGACAAGGTTGGAGACGACGAGACCAAGGCCGTTAACGATTACAGGAAGATAGCGCCGGACCATACCATTACCAATGTTACTATCAACGCTATCATCGAGATATACAAGAGGCTCAAACCCGGAGACCTGCCGACCGTTGAGACGGCGCGCAAGTTCTTCAACGACCTCTTTTTCAGCTCCGACAGGTACGACCTCTCGAAGGTTGGCCGTCTGAAGATAAACCGCAAGCTCGGCTTCGACGACGTGCCGCTCGACGTCACAACGCTTCGCAAAGAGGATATTTTAGCGGTTGTCCATTACCTTATCGGCCTGTGCAACGGCCAGGGCGCTGTGGACGATATAGACCACCTCGGGAACCGCCGTGTCCGCAGTGTCGGCGAGCTGTTGGAGAATCAGTACCGTATAGGGCTTTTAAGGATGGAGCGTGCCGTAAAGGAGAGGATGAGTCTTGGCGAGCTTGAGACCCTTATGCCGCACGACCTCATCAACCCTAAACCGGTCTCCGCCGTAATCAAGGAGTTCTTCGGTTCCAGTCAGCTCTCGCAGTTTATGGATCAGACCAACCCGCTCTCAGAGATCACGCACAAGCGCAGACTCTCTGCGCTCGGCCCCGGCGGACTGACAAGAGAGCGCGCGGGTTTCGAGGTGCGTGACGTTCACGCGACCCATTACGGCAGGATCTGCCCGATCGAGACCCCTGAAGGGCCGAACATCGGCCTCATTGTCTCGCTCTCCACATTCGCGAGAGTGAACGACTTCGGTTTCATCGAGACCCCTTACAGGCAGGCTAAAAACGCTAAGGTGACGAACGAGATAACCTACCTTTCGGCGCTCGACGAGTCGAACCATGTAATAGCGCAGGCCAACGCGCCGCTCGATAAAAACGGAAAGTTTATACACGATTTTATCTCTGCGCGCAAAGACGGCGAGTTTATTATGGCGCCGCCCGATGAGGTAACCCTTATGGACGTTTCGCCGAACCAGCTTGTCAGCGTGGCGGCTTCGCTTATACCGTTTCTTGAAAACGACGATGCCAACAGGGCGCTTATGGGCTCCAATATGCAACGTCAGGCTGTTCCGCTTATGAGAACGCAGTCTCCGATTGTCGGTACCGGCATGGAGAGTATCGTCGCGCGGGATTCTGGAATCACCGTGCTCGCCAAAGACGGCGGGGTAGTTGAAAACGTAGACGCAACGCGCGTTGTAATTAAGAACAACAGCGGCGCTATCGATATTTATAACCTCACCAAGTTCAGGCGCTCCAATCAGAACACGTGCCTCAATCAGAAGCCTATAGTCTTTAAGGGCGATACGATTGACGCGGGGCAGGTACTCGCCGACGGGCCGAGCACGGACGAGGGCGAACTCGCGCTCGGCTCCAACATACTGGTCGCCTTTATGCCGTGGGGCGGTTATAACTTTGAAGACTCTATTCTTATCAGCGAGCGTCTGCTTCGCGACGATGTCTTTACCTCCGTCCATATAGAAGAGTTCGAGATGGTCGCAAGGGATATCAAGCTCGGTAAAGAAGAGATAACAAGAGATATACCGAACGTAGGTGAAGAGGCCCTTAAAGACCTTGATGAGAGCGGTATAATCTATATCGGCGCCGATGTCGTGCCCGGCGATGTACTTGTCGGCAAGATAACCCCGAAGGGCGAGACGCAGCTCTCGCCTGAAGAGAAACTTCTCAGGGCTATCTTCGGCGAGAAGGCCGAGGACGTTAAAGATACCTCGTTAAGGGTTCCGCCCGGAATAGAGGGTGTTGTTATCGACGCAAAGGTCTTCTCGCGCAAAGGAGCGGAAAAGGACGCGCGCTCCAAGTCGATCGAAGAGCACGAACTTGCCCGTCTTGAAAAAGACCGCGATGACGAGATAGCTATTGTCAGCGAAGCGGCTTATACGAAAATAAGGAAAGTTCTGCTCAACAAAAACTCGCGCGTGCGCATAACCGACCGCAAGGGTAATACG
>JAJRYL010000191.1 GCA_024275855.1 Deltaproteobacteria bacterium | reverse complement strand
ACTGAATTTGGAGTTTTTCGCCTTATCAAGGGTCTGCTTAATCGTCGGCCCGTGTCCGGCAGCGGTTTGAGAGTTAGGTTTAGCCTCGGTTTCGCTGAACAGTCCGAGGGTTATTATCGTAATAAGAGCGAAGAGCAGCGCAACGTTACGCCTGTTTTTTCTAAAAGACATAAAAGTAACTTCCTTTCTTTTCTTTAATACTTCCGGCGTTAAAAATACAGACCTCTCTGTTTTCCGGCCTGTATACTTTAAGATAGATTGTCTTGTCGCATTGTGTCAAGAAATAAGAGCGTTTTGCGTTTTTAAGTAAGCGCGTACATTTAAGCCCTGCCCGCAAACAGCGAACTTAATAGTAATTAAAAGCGTTGACACCCCTTTTCTTAACGTAGTAGCATTTTATATAGCCGTTAAATCACCGGTATACCTGCCTGATGATGTATAGGCGGGGCAAAGGCTTGTAACTAAAGCCGCCCTCTGCTCCTTGTCGGGGCAGGTTTACCGTCTCCCCAAACGCCGTAAAGGCGACTGACGATAGGCTTCGAAGACCGTTTCTTTTACGCTCGCGTACAAATCCTTAATCGGACTTAATCAGTATACTTTGGAAAAATTAAATTCAGGTTAGTTTTATTATAAAAATAATCATAATAAATAAATGTTCGTCTCCGTGTATTGCGTATATTCGCATTTCGCCAAAAAGGTTTTTATATAAAAATAGCCCTCATTAAAGAAACGTTTTTCCCAGTGTGTTGCGTATGTCCGAGTTTCACTGAAAAGGTTTTTATATGAAAATAGCCCTCTTTAAAGAAACGTTTTTTCCAGTGCATTGCGTATATTCGCATTTCGCCAAAAAGGTTTTTGTATGAAAATAGCCCTCTTTGGCGGCACCTTCGACCCCGTGCATTACGGACACCTTCGTCTCGCCGAAGAGGTCAGGGAGGTTATCGGTTTTACCTCTGTGCTCTTTATGCCGGCGGCTATTCCGCCGCACAAGCTCGCCGGGGGTGTAACCCCCGTTGCCGCCCGGTTGGAGATGCTCTCTCTCGCGCTCTCTTCAAATCCGTTTTTCGAGGTCTCCGACATGGAGGCCGTGCGCTGCGGCTCTTCTTCGCACTCAGGAAAAGAGCGTTCGTACACGATAGATACCGTCCGGGCGCTTTTATCCGAGTTTGCGGACGTTGAAGGCGGTGTTGAGATAAGCCTTATAGTCGGTTGCGACTCTTTTAACGAGATAACCACATGGTACGGGTACGAGCAGCTATTAGAGCTTGTAAACTTCGTTGTAGTGGCTCGCCCCGGTTACGCCGTTAAAAGAATAGAGGCTGTGCTGCCTGTTGTGCCGGGTTCCAAGTTCTGGTATGATGAAAAGATTAAGGGTTACAGAAATAAGAGCGGTAAAATAGTCCGTTTTCTTTTAAATACCCTGCTCGACATTTCCTCATCCCATATAAAAGAGCTTATAAGGGAGGGCCGCTCAGTAAAGTACCTCTTGCCGCCGGACGTGCTTGAGTATATTAAAAGAGAGGGGTTGTATGTTTAAGGCGATGCTTTTGTAAAGCCGCCGTCCTGTCCGTTAGAGTCTTTCATATACTGTTTTTATCCTTCAAAGCGGCTGCTTTGCGTAAAGTAGCGGTTATTGGACGAAGCGGCTTCGCGTACTTTAAAGAGTATTATCTTTTTAAACCGGGTCCGTAAAATGTACAATTATTAAAAGGAGAGAGTACCCTGTATCCGAAAAGCAAGGCAACCACAATAGCGCGGCTCGCCAAGGGCAAGTTCGCTAAAGATATAGTTATACTTGATATAAAGAAGCTCTCGTCCGTTTCAGATTATGTGCTGCTCTGTAGCGCCGACTCCGAGCGGCAGGTATCGGCCATTGCCGAAAGTGTGCGTGCGGGGCTTAACGAAAAGGGCGTAACGCCGCTAAGCATCGAGGGCGTCAGAGAGGGAAGGTGGGCGCTGCTCGATTACGGTGACGTTGTGGCGCATATCTTTACCGAGCAGAGGCGGGCGTATTACGACCTCGACGGCCTCTGGGCGGACGCTGAAAGAACCGAGATAGCCGATGAACCGGACATAAAGAGCCGCAAGGCGGTCAGGGGCGCAGGGCGTTAAAGAGCTCTTGCGCTCCGGGTTATCGCTTCTCTTTTTATACGCGCAGGTATTGGACTCTATATCTTGAAGATAAATTTCGTAAGTGTCGGTTCTATAAAGAGGTCGTACGTTAAAGAGGCGGTTGCCGATTACCTTAAGCGAATCTCAAGGTATCTGCCCGCCCGGTCGATAGAAATAAAAGAGAGCGTTTACACGAAGAAGGGTTCGAGAGAGAGCGGCCTTAAAAAAGAGGCCGACCGCATACTTAAGAGGT
This sequence comes from Deltaproteobacteria bacterium, assembly GCA_024275855.1. Classification (GTDB taxonomy): domain Bacteria; phylum Desulfobacterota; class GWC2-55-46; order GWC2-55-46; family JADFVP01; genus JADFVP01. The sequence continues at coordinate 2,499 of JAJRYL010000191.1, read as the reverse complement.
GCTCCGGAGACTATATTATACTTCTTACCGACACGGGGCGCTCGTATACGTCGGTTGCCCTTTCGGACTATATCGGTTCTTTAATGAACTCCGGGCGTCCCACCGTCTCTTTTGTTATCGGCGGCCCTTACGGACTGCACCCGTCGGTTACCAAAGCCGCTTCTTCTCTGCTCTCCCTCTCGTTAATGACGCTGCCGCACGAGATGGCCCTGCTCGTACTTTCTGAGCAGGTCTACAGGGCGTTCAGCATCTTAAAGAACGAACCGTACTCGCACTAAATACTCTGCTATTTAAAAAGCGGTATTAGCCGTTAGTGTTAAAAGATACGCACCCGACCCTGTTGACCCGGTAAAGAAGGGCGGTTATAATTACGTATAACTCTTTTTCAGCCGTAAGCTGAAGGGCGTCTTTGAAAGATGTATATAAGCCGCGTTGCTTACCGAGCCGCTCTGTTATTAAAACCGCATAAAGCCAAAGGGCGTGTAAAAGATGTCTGTAAGGGTACTCTTTATTATACTGGTCGCTATTCTCGGCGGCTTCTTCTACCTCCACCAGAACAATCCAGCGACGGTAACAGTACTCTTTTATAAAGAGTATACGTATACCTTTCCCGTTGTCTATTTTCTTGTCGCGAGCTTCTTCGCCGGAGTTTTCCTTATGACCGTAAACTCGTTGATCGCCGGAGTCAGAAGGTCGATAAGGGGTTTTAGCAAAAACAGGAAGCTCAAAGAGAAGGAGGCCAACGACGCCGACTACCACAAAGGCATGAGGGCACTCGCCCGAGGCGAGACAGTTACGGCGCGCACTTATCTGGTAAAGGCTATAAAGTCGAACCCGAAGGACACCTCTTTGGTCGTCAGCCTCGCCAAGAGTTATATGGGAGAGAGGCGCCCTAAAGAGGCTCTCGGCGCCCTTGAGTCCGGGCTTGCCGCAAACCCCGGCTCTATCAACCTTCTCTCCTCTATAGGAGAGACCGCGCTCGGGCTCGGAGACATGGTTAAGGCGGCATGGGCCTTTGAAGAGGTTCTGGGGCACGACAAATCCAACCCCATGGTACTCCGGGAGTTAAGAGATATTTTAATTAAGCAGCGGAAGTGGCACAAGGCCGTTGCGCTGCAAAAAAAGGTTGTAGAGGCCGATGGCAGCAGGGGGGTCAGAAATAGTAAGGGAAGCGACTTGTCGGTTAAGCGTGAAGAGGCCCTTTACGCCTCGTTGCTCTACGAAAGCGCTCTGCTCGACGAGCACGAAGGAAAGCTTAAAGAGGCCGCCATTAAGCTTACGAACGCCTTGAAGCTCGAACCCGCTTTTATAGGCGCTATTTTGTTGCAGGGCACGGTTACCACACGGCTTACGGGTCTGGCTACGGCGATAAAGGGATGGGAAAAGGCGCTCGGTCTCTGCCCCGACTCGCACGCCGTACTTATGCGGCTCGAAGACGCGTATATTAAAGAGGCCCGCCCCGAAGACGCGCTTGAGAGGTATAAAGAGAGGATTAAGACGGACCCAGGCGACAATGGTCTCCGGGTAATACTTGCGCGGTTATATCTTAAGCTTGAGATGGTCGATAACGCTATTGAGGAGCTTGAGTCTTTGCACGGCGATATGATAGAGAACGCCTTCACCCGCACCCTTTTAGGTGTAGCGTATATGCGCCACGGCAGGGTTGACGACGCCGCGAAGCAGTTTATTAACGCCCTTGAGGTCGGCTCCGGCGAGATAAAAGCGCCCTTTACCTGCTCTCGCTGCTCGTACAGCTCCAAAGGGTATAAGAGCCGCTGCCCGGTCTGTCTTGAGTGGAACAGCCTGCGCCTTTCGGCAGCCTCGGTAATTGACTCCGGTATGTCAACGGGCGCGGCCTCTGCTCCGGCTCCGGGTAGAACTTAAGGGCGTCTTTTGCGGTATCCTTAAAAAAAGAGGCTCTCTCTTTTGTCCGTTTATCTTCAATCTTAAAAAGTTTTTTAAGGAGCAAGCGTAAATGAAGAAGGTCTGCCTGATAATAATGGACGGTTGGGGGCTTGGCACAGTGCCGGAGTTCGATGCTACTGTGGCCGCCGCCACCCCTAATATAGATAACCTCCGCGCCGGGTATCCGTTTACCGCTATCTCCGCCTCCGGCACCGAGGTCGGCCTGCCGGATGGGCAGATGGGCAACTCCGAGGTCGGCCATCTTACAATCGGGTCGGGCCGGATTATCTACCAGGACCTGTCACGGATAAACAGGGCCGTGGCTGACGGAACGCTCGCGACGAACGGCGAATTTAAAAAGCTCACCGACGCGGCTATAAGGTCGAGCGGAGCGCTGCACCTGATGGGTCTGCTCTCCGACGGCGGTGTTCACAGCCACATCGGCCACCTGAAGGCGGTAATTCAGAGCGCTGTAAAGGCCGGGGTAAAGAGCGTCTTCGTGCATGCCTTTTTAGACGGGCGCGATACCCCGCCAAAGAGCGGAGCCGGTTACGTAAAAGAGCTTTTAGAGTATATAGAAGAGATCGGAGCGGT
>JAJRYL010000190.1 GCA_024275855.1 Deltaproteobacteria bacterium | reverse complement strand
CCGTGCGCCATGAAAGACAGATCCGGTAACCGCGCTATAAGAAAATGGCGTTTGACAGACAAGAGCAGCCTTATGGACAGAGGCGACAGGCTTTGGAAAGACTCTAAACTTGGGGGCAATGGTCTGTCGTGCTCAACCTGCCACCCGAACGGCGCCAAGCTTAACGCGGGACAGTATCCAAAATACATCAATATGGCCAAAGACATATTGACGCTCGACCAGATGATAAACTTTTGCATGATCAACCCGATGGGCGGCAAAGCTCTTGTGTGGAACTCTCAAAAAATGACGGCACTTGCCGCTTATGTAACGAGCCACGCCGGCAAAGCCAACCCATGCGGTATGAAGAACCCGTGCGGCATGAAGAACCCATGCGGCAACTAACCCTCTCGTCTATAATCCGGCCTTATAAAGGCGTCTTTGTTCTGCTTATTATAGGTCTCTCTTTAGCCCCGGCTCTTGTTCGGGCTAAAGAGAGAGCTGCCGGCGGGGCGGGGTCTAACGGCCAAATAGACAACGCACGGCACTGGGTTCGGCCTGCGCGCGCCACCGCAAAAGATAAAACCGCTTCGTTTTCAAACAAAGCAGACAAATACCCGGAACTCTACCCTGAAACCTGTAACCTCTGCCACCCTGCAAAATACGAAGGCTGGTCGCAATCGTTACACAGCAGAAGTGTCGGGCCGGGCCTTATTACCCAACTCCACCCATTTCAAAACCCCGGCTTTGCGGCAAGCTGCTACACTTGCCATGCCCCTTTGCTTGAACAGAGCGAAGTCCTGCTTGAAGGAGACGGTTTTGTCGTAAACCCGCTCTTCGATAAAAAATTGCAATCAATGGGGGTAAGCTGCGCCTCCTGCCACATGAGGGAAGCCGTAATATACGGCCCCAACGAGCCGGGCCGGCCAAACAGAATAAAAAGAACCGACGCAGGACATAACTCTAAAAAGTACCCTCTCTTTTCAAGCTCAAAGTTCTGCGCCGCCTGCCACCAGCTCGACTACGGGTACAAACTGAATGGACGTGTTCTGACCAATACCTATAACGAATGGAAAGAGAGCCGATACGCAACTGAGGGCGTAACCTGCCAGAAGTGCCATATGCCGAACAGGCGCCATCTGTGGCGCGGAATTCATGACCCGAAGATGGTTCTCTCAGGGCTCGACATAAAAGCCAAAATCGAGAGAAACAGTAGTAACGAACCGGTTTCAGGTCTTCTTACCATAACAAGCACAGGCATAGGCCACATGTTTCCGACCTACATTACACCAAGCGTAATCGTTTCGGGATATTTAAGAGATAAGACCGGAACGGAGATAAAAAAGAGCAGACGCTCCAAGGTTATCGGGCGCAGAGTAGCGCTCGACCTCTCGGTTGAGCTTTTCGATACAAGGATAGAGCCGGGCAAAACCTTTCGGTTTGCCTACATGCCGCCGAATAATAGAACGGCTTCGGGCGCAAAGGAACTGGTATTCGAAATAAAAGTTCTGCCGGACGAGTTCTACAACCGCTTCTTCGCCTCTATGCTCAATGACGGAACAGAGGGTTCCGCTAAACTGAAAGAGGCCTACAGGGCTACAGTAAAATCCGAATACCTGCTATACAGAAAAATCTTTTCACTTAACCGATAACGCTTCGTTGCTTCCGCTATGATTCCGATGGAAAAATAAAAAGGCGCGGCTCCCGATAAGGGCGCCGCGCCTTTTGCAAAAATAGCTGTTCTATTTAACAAATTGACCCTGCTTGCCGCCTTCCTGAACAGAAGTGTAAACGGTTACAGTATAGTAAGGGTATGCGGTGTCTCTACTCTATCGTATAAGAATAAGACAGGAAACCGGGGTTTTATCTTTAACTGACTCAACAAAACGCTCTTTAATGATGTGTCTCTCCGCTAATCCAGCTCTTCTGCTGCTTTGCGCTCCACTTTTTCCAGTCTCCGAGATACTTCGCCTTTTTAATAGCGTCACCGGCCTCGGCCTTGGGAACCCCCTTGAAGATTATAAGAACCTGTCCGGGCAATAGACGGCTCATTTGTTTGATATTAGATACATTATACCTGTAGATAAGCGGCCACATATACGGGTTTGCGTAGTTCTCTTTTTTAGACGATATAGACCAGAGCGTCTCCCCTTTGCCGACAATATGGATATCGAACAGACCGTCCGTTTTCACTATTTTTGCAAGGTCTCCAGCTTTTAACTCACCGCTCTTTAATCTCCTTTTGATCTTGCTCTTAAGAGTAGTGAACTCACCCTGCAACGCGGCGAGCGTTATATCGGAGCCGGCCTCGGTGCTGACACTTTTTGCCATCGCCGCAACGCTGTTTATCTCCGCCTTGATTTCGTCTATGGCTCTAACCTTGCCCTCAAGCCTTGCCTCGGCCTCAGCTACCGCCTGCTCAAGGCTCTTGATAGTTTCGCGCTGCTTGCCTACCGTCTCCTCAAACATCCTCAACTTGGCCTCAACAATACGGCCCGCCTCGGTCTGGCTCTGCAACTTAAGCTCTAACTCTTTACGGTTCAGGTTGGCGATGTTCAAGGCGGCCGCAACCTCAACGTTACCGCGCTTTGCCATAACAGGCCCGTCTGAAGGCCGGGAAGTACGCAGCTTAAGAAGAAGCGCTTCCGCGTCGCGTTTAGACTTAACGGCCTGCGCAACAGACTGTTCGCTCAGGCTGAGTTTAGACTCTGTCTTAACAAGAACCGCTTCAAGAGCCTTTTTAGCCTCTATCTCAATGCGCAGGCTCTCCTCTGCGCTGCCCCGCAGCTTAACAAGGTCCTCTATAGCTATCTCGCCCGCGCTTTTAGCATCTATCGCCTCAACAAGCTTTGCCTCGATACCGCCGCGAACCCCGCGCTCTTCTTTAAGCTTCAACTCAAGGGCGCTGTTTATATTTCTTAACTTCGCTTCAATTTCACTGCCGTCGGAACCGGCCTCCCGCTCCCTGGCGAGCATCTCATTCAACTCTATATTTTTGCTGTTCAACTCCTCGACCATATAACGGGCCGCATCGGCCTGCGCAAGGGCCGCTTCCGCCTCTACTATCTTGGCCTCCAGCTCGGCATTTCTACTCGTTATCTGCTTTACAACGCCAGAGGAACCCTCATAAGCCGCAAGCGATACTTCGGCGTTTTTTAACTTGGAGGCAAGGTTACTGTTCTCGGCGGCCAGCTCTGCGGCGCGCGCTCTTGCCGCCTCGCTCTTCGCAAGTCCGAGGCGCGCAACCTGAAGCTGCTGCTCAAGGCCGGCGTTACGCTCTATTAACTTCTGAGCGACAAAGTCGGCGGCCTTACCCTGAAGATTGGCAAGCCCGGCCTCTTTAAGTCTCGACTCCAGAGCTACGTTTTTGGCTATAAGCTCCTTTGCGATTTCACGCTCAGCAGACGCCTCTGCCAGCGCAATCTTGCTCTCGCGAAGCATCTTGTTCAGGTTCCGGTTCTG
>JAJRYL010000189.1 GCA_024275855.1 Deltaproteobacteria bacterium | reverse complement strand
GCGCGGCGGCTTCTTCTACAGGCGCTTCTACCGGGGCGGGTTCTTTTACGCACCGGATGCTGAGGCCGATCTTATTATCCTCAGGGTCTACATTCAGAATCTCTACCTCTACAATGTCGTTAACATTGACCTCGTCGCCCTTTTTCTTGCCCCTGTTCAGTTCGGAGATATGTACGAGCCCCTCAAGGCCGTCCTCCAATTCGACAAAAGCGCCAAAGTCGGCAACACTGGTAACGCGACCGTCAATAGTCATGCCGGGGGTATACCTGTCCTGCACACCTTCCCACGGATTGCGCTCAAGAAGTTTGGTAGAGAGTGAAAAACGCCTGTTCTTTGCGTCGATGTTGAGCACCTGCGCGTCTACCTCCTGCCCCTTCTTGTAGACTTCGCTCGGATGTTTCACCTTTTTCCATGTGAGATCCGATATATGGACAAGGCCATCTATGCCGTCTTCGACACCTACGAAGATACCGAAGTCGGTAATGTTTTTGACAACGCCTGTTATCTTGCTGCCCCTCGGATAACGCTCTTCGGCGCCGTCCCACGGGTTGGCCTCTACCTGCTTGAGACCGAGAGAAATACGCTTGTGCTCAGCGTCTATGTCGAGAATCATTACCTCTATCTCGTCATCGACCTTGAGCTTCTGCGAAGGATGCCTGATCTTCGTCCACGACATTTCAGAGATATGCACAAGCCCTTAGAGGCCCTGCTCAAGCTCTACAAAACAGCCGTAATCGGTTATATTTACTACCCTGCCCCTTACGCGCGCGCCTTTTTCGTACTTGTCGCCGACAGAGAGCCACGGGTCTTCCTTGGTCTGCTTGAGACCGAGAGATATCTTGCCGTCTTCTTTATTGTACTTAAGCACCTTAACGGTTACCGTATCGCCGATATTGAGTATCTGCGTCGGATGCGAAACCTTGCCCCACGAAAGATCGGTAAGATGAACAAGGCCGTCTATTCCGCCAAGATCGAGGAACGCGCCGTAGTCGGTGATATTTTTAACGAGTCCTTCGACAAGCGCACCCTCTTCGAGGTTGGCAAGTGTAATTTCCCTCAGCGCCTCGCGCTCTTTTTCTAAGATAGTGCGGCGGGAGATGATTACGTTGTTCTTGCGCCTGTTGTGCTTTAGCACAACGAACTCGAACTCCTGACCTATCAGGGCGTCTGGGTTGCGAACAGGTTTAAGGTCTACCTGAGAGCCGGGCAGAAACGCTGTAACTCCGTTTACATCAACATAAAAACCGCCCTTGATGCGTTGCGTGATACATCCGGGAACGGGTGTATTGTTTTCACATGCCTCGATAAGCGTGTCCCACACCTTGTACTGGTCGGCCTTGCTCTTGGAGAGCCTGACGTAACCGTGGTCGTCTTCGCGCTTTTCTAAAAGCACGGTGACTTCATCGCCTACTTTAATCGATACCTCGCCGTCTTCGCCTCTGAACTCGCGAAGCGCGACAACACCTTCGGATTTGTAACCTACATCTATCATTACCGAGTCTTTGGTCATCTCGATAACCGTACCGGTAATGATGTCGCCTTCCTTGAAAGCCTTCAGGTCGGCACTTAAAAGTTTTTCAAACTCACTCGGACCCGCTTCACCTGCACGGGACTTCTGATCTTCTGCGAACATTAATACGTTACCCCCTAAGATTTTATTTTGAATATCAACAAGATACCATAGCAGTACCCAAAGTGCAAATTATTTTGAGTCTATCGATCTTATTTTCTTTATTACATCTTCAATGACCCACGTAGGCGTTGAGGCGCCCGATGTCACACCTGTAGAACCGGCGTTATCGAACCACTTTGCGTTAAGTTCCCCGGCCACCTCTATATGGTAGGTATCGGGCTGAATGGTGCGGCACAACTCAACGAGCCGTTTGGTATTGGCGCTGTTGCGTCCTCCGACAACGATCATAACGTCGGAGATGCGTGCAAGCTCCTCGCTCTCCTCCTGCCGTATAGACGTAGCGTTGCAGATAGTGTTGTATACCTTCAGCTCGGTACTGCGAGAGACGCAGTGCGCGACAACCGCCTCTAACTTGGCGGTAGGCAGTGTGGTCTGCGAGACTATCCCCACCTTTTTGATATGCCCCATATCCTCAAGGTCGGCGGGGGTTTCGGCAACCATAATGTTTTCGGGCCCGTAGCTGAGTATGCCCTGAACCTCGGGGTGTGTTTTGCTTCCGACCACTATTACCGTATAACCTTCTTCGGCAAGCAGCGCTACAAGGCTCTGCGCCTTTTTGACAAAAGGACAGGTCGCGTCAACGATACTAAGGCCCTTATCGTGCACCCGTTCGTACTCGTCCATGCTTACACCGTGCGAGCGGATGATTACGGTGCCGTTATCTATCTCGTCTATCGTATCTTTCGAGTAGATTTTAGAGTCTTCAAGCTTTTTTACCGCCTGAGGATTATGTATTATAGGGCCGAGCGTATGAATAGGTTCGTCGGTGGCGGAACGGCACTTCTCGGCCTCTTTTATCGCCCTCTTCACACCGAAGCAGAAGCCCGACGTTCTGGCTACGTTTATCTTCATAAAGACTCTCTTATTATAAAAAAACCGATTAAGGCAGGGGAAATAGCATAACAGGGGAAAAAAGCGGTCTATTTACGCGACCTTAACTTATGGCAGAATAGAAAGAGACGCTTAATGCCGGTAGTTCGACATTTAACGAGACCTCTGTTCTATATTCTCAAGTATGAGACTGACAACACCGTTTATATCGAGTGCGCCCGTATCTATTTCAACCGCGTCTTTGGCCTTAACAAGCGGCGAGTCGGTACGCGTAGAGTCGGTCTTGTCCCGTTTTTTCATAGCCTCGCTGATCGCTTCGCGTTCAAGACCCTTGCGCTCGGCGTGCCTTCTTAAAGCTCGCACCTCGTGGGAGGCGGTTAAAAAGAACTTTAAAGAGATATCGGGAAGCACGACCGTACCGATGTCGCGCCCCTCCATAACCAACGCGCCCTCTTTGGCAAGCCCCCGCTGATACTCGACAAGAGCGCGGCGCACGCAGCTTTTGGACGATGAAATGGAAGCTAACAGTCCCGCCTCTTCCGTACGGATAGAGCCGGTATAATCGGTTCCGTTAACTTTTATATTACTCTCGGAGTACTCTACGCTCATAGAGGCGCAGAACTCTTCGAGTTCGGATGCGTTCTCTATATCTACATCAGCGCCATTCAGGGCAAGCGCGACCGCACGGTACATGGCTCCGGTATCTATGTAAGAGAGGCCGAGCCGCTTGGCTATAAGTCTGCTTACCGTGCTCTTTCCTCCCCCGCTCGGCCCGTCTATAGCTATTACTATTTTACTCTTTTCGATTTTTTTCATTTTAAAATAATTTCAAGCTTAAACGCCCAGTCTCTCTCGTACGCTTTTGTATAACAGAAAGTCTATACCCTGAGTCCGTTCAATATTTGAAAGAAACCCGGAAACGAAACATCAACGGCGTCGGCCCCGTCTATCGTTATGCCCTCTTGCGTCATAAGTCCGGCTACCGCCATTGCCATCGCTATGCGGTGGTCGCCGTGGCTCTCTACCCTGCCGCCCCGCACCCGCTTTCCTCCTGTGCCGTGTATTATTATTCCCTCGTCCTCTTCCTCGCACTCTATACCTACGGCGGTTAAGGACTCTGCCATTACGGCTATGCGGTCGCACTCTTTTATACGCAGCTCGCCCGCGCCCGTTATCTTTGTAGAACCTTTCGCAAAGGCGGCGGCAACGCAGAGTATCGGGAACTCATCTATTGCCGGAAGCAGCTCGGTGCCCGATATTTCTACTCCGTTAAGAGTGTTGCTATCTACCGCAATATCGGCGGTCGGCTCGCCGGAAAGACCGCTCTGCTTATCGAGTTTAATACTGCCGCCCATCTTTTTAAGCAGCGCCGATATTCCGTTTCTCGTGGGGTTAACTCCGGTATTGGTTAAAGTAAGCCGGCTTTCCGGCACTATCATAGCGGCCACCATAAAGAAGGCGGCAGAAGAGATATCGCCCGGTACGGTTATGTTGCACGGCCTCAATCTGTCGGCCTTTTTAAGCGTAATTGTCGTACCTACTTCATCGACTGTAATATCCGCGCCAAAAAGTTTTAACATGCGCTCGGTATGGTCGCGGCTCTTCGCTAACTCCTTAACCGTTGTCTCGCCCTCTGCGTAGAGTCCTGCAAAGAGTATCGCTGACTTTAACTGCGCGCTCGGTATCGGGGTGGGGTAGTAACGCCCCTCAAGTGTAACCTCTTTACCTACTATGGCGAGCGGCAGGCGGTTTGTATCGTCCCTGCCCTGAATACGCGCGCCCATCAGGCGAAGCGGCTCTACTATGCGGCCCATAGGGCGAGAGCGCAAAGAGGCGTCTCCGGTAATAACGGAAAAGAAGTTCTGGGCGGACAGAAGCCCCAATAACAGACGGGCCGTAGTGCCGGAGTTTCCGGCGTCTATTACGTCCGCCGGTTCGGTTAATCCCCGCAAACCCCTGCCGTGTATCTTAAGCTCCGTGCCGTTCTGTTCAATCTCTATACCCATAGAACGAAAGGCGTTTATAGTGCTTATATTGTCCTCGCCGGGCAGAAAATTGGTAACAACAGTAGTGCCGTTGGCAATAGCGCCGAGCATTACCGCGCGGTGCGAGATGGACTTGTCGCCCGGAACGGCTACCGTGCCCTCAAGCCCGTTTTCCGCCGGTTCTACTTTAATTCTCTTTTCACTCACGCTGCCTGTAATAAGTTGCATTTTAAAAGTCCAGTAAAGTTTCAAACATCATTATCTACTTACTGCTACCAATCCTGTAATAGCTCCAAGAAGCCCAACTAACATTGTTACCCACTTGGAAAAATGATCAAGACGTTCTTTTTCAACTTGTTTAATTTGTTTACGAACCTCTCTATCGCCTTTTGTTGTTAATAACCAGTCACGAACATATTGACTCCACTCCCAGTCTTCACCCTTATCTGTTTGATGTGGCATAGTAAGACGCATTTTTTCTGCTTTTAATATAAGATATCGACTAGTTAGATATGAAATCTTATCATTTGCCATACGTAAATCAAAACCCTCAGTTTGATAGATCTCATTCCAGACTTCCGGTCCATGTTCTTCTTGGGCATCAGCAATCAACTTTGATAATATTTTCTGCTCTCTATTTCTTTTTCTGTTCAACTGGAACAGTGCTCTTTTGAAGGAAAAATAGTTCATAATATCTTCCATTATAATAAACGTAAGGACGCTGCTAATCTTTGATTACCGTCCTTTCCCAAAACAAATATAGCTATAAAAAAATAACAAAAGTTGATGCTGGCCTGCCTGAGTCCTAACCCAGTACTCATCCGCCCTTTATAAGAGCGTCTCTAAGCGCCTTCGCTTTATTGAACTCCGCCTTCATAGAGTCGTTGTCCCTCTTCTTTATAACCCTCTTCAAAGAGTCAAGCTCGGACTCAAAGGCCTCTATCATCTCTACGATTGCGGTCGAGTTCATCTCGCAGATGTCGGCCCACATCTCCGGCGAGCTTGATGCAATGCGGGTAAAGTCTCTAAAACCGCCTGCCGAGTAACCGAGCATATCGGTGTCCGAGCCGTTGGCGCCAAGCCCCTTGCCTGCGTTTGCGACCATATTTACGAGCGTATAAGCGATTACGTGCGGAAGGTGGCTGACGGCAGATAAGATACGGTCGTGAGTAAGCGCGTCCATAATAACCACGTTGGAGCCGAGCGCGCGCCATAACCCGGTAACGGCCTCTACGGCCTCCGGGTTATCCGGGCCGCCTTTGCCGACAGGCGTAATAATGCAGTTGCGTCCGTTAAAGAGCCCCGTAATAGCCGCGCCCGCTCCCGAGTTCTCAGTGCCCGCTACCGGATGAGCCGGAACAAAAGAGACCGAAGGAGGCAGAAGCGGCAGCACCTCTTTTATAAGCTCGGCCTTTACGCTTCCGACATCGGTTACGATAGCGCCATCGGCAAGGTACGGCGCCGCGGCCTCTATAACCGACGCGACCTTAAGCACGGGCACGGCTACGACCACAAGGTCGGCGCCCCGTACGCCTTCGGCAATATCTTGCGTAATGCTGTCTACAATATTTAGATCAAGAGCGATATTTAGATTGGCAATAGAACGCCCGATACCGACTATTGTGCCGGCAAGCCCCTTGAGCTTCATATCGAGGGCGAGAGATCCGCCGATGAGGCCGACCCCTACAATAGCGACTTTTTTAAAGTGGACTGTGTTGGACATAATCGGAGCCAGCTCCCGAAAAGCGCGTACGGTAAAAAACCTGTATACGCCCCGGAGAGTGGAGAAATAGAGAAGAAAAAGGGCTCTTTTTCTTCTCTATTATTAATGTTTAGTATCGGTAATTTCGTTAAATCCGCTAAAAAATCGCCGTTTTTACACCCGATTCGTCACTCGAAGAAGGCGTAAATTCCGCTTAAATGGTTCTGTCTACCGCCTCGGCTACACGCCTCATTTCTTCCATAAGCACGCCGAACTTTGTCGGTTTCAACGACTGCGCTCCGTCGCAAAGCGCGTTTTCAGGGTCGGTATGCACCTCTATCATAAGCCCGTCCGCGCCTACCGCTATAGCCGCCTTAGCGAGCGGGGCTACAAGGTCCCACCTTCCGGCGGCGTAGCTCGGATCGACAAAAATCGGCAGATGCGTCTCTTCCTTAAGTACCGGAATCGCGCTTAGGTCGAGCGTATTGCGGGTTGCTGTCTCGTACGTTCTTATGCCGCGCTCGCACAGTATTATCTGCGAGTTGCCCTGAGAGGCTATGTACTCCGCGCTCATAAGAAGCTCTTTTATGGTAGAAGAAAGCCCGCGCTTAAGGAGTACCGGTTTTTTGGTTCTGCCAACGTCTTTTAACAACCTGAAGTTCTGCATATTGCGCGCGCCTATCTGTAGAATATCTACGTACTCGCACATAAGGTCGAGGTCGCGCGGATCCATAAGCTCGGATATAATCGGTAGCCCGGTCTCCTTTTTGGCCTCTTTAAGATACTTCAAACCCTGCTCTCCAAGCCCCTGAAAATCGTACGGAGAGGTGCGCGGCTTAAAAGCCCCGCCGCGCAGAATCGTTGCGCCTACGGCCTTAACCTCCTCAGCCGCGCTTGTTAAAGATACCTGGCTCTCTACGCTGCACGGCCCGGCTATTATGTGAATTTTTTTGTCGCCGATCTTAAGCCCGTCCACCTCTATAATCGAGTTTTCACTTCTGAACTCGCGGCTTACAAGCTTGTAAGGTTTTAAAATAGGCATTACCTTCTCTACCCCGGGCATGGCCTGAAGCGGAATAGAGGCCAGCAGGGCCTCGTCTCCGATAGCGCCTATTATCGTTCTCTCTTTGCCTTTCGATATATGCACGGCAAGGCCGGCTCCCTTGATCTTTTCAACCACGTGGTTGATGACCTCTTCGGTAGCCTCTTTCTTTATAACTATAATCACGTTCAACCCCCCTTTTGAAGAGTTCATATTATTCATTGTTTAACCGTCTTATAAATAAAAGAAGCGGTATTACAGTACAGACCCGCTCAATTAATCACTTGTTTTAACATCTCGATGAACCGCTCGTTCTCTTTCGGCGTACCGACCGTAACACGAATATACTCGCCAAGCCCGTAACTCGCCATTGGTCGGACTATTACGCCGGTTTTAAGAAGTTCCGTATAGACCCGTTTTCCGTCCCCGACCTTGACCATAAAGAAGTTCGCCTCTGAGGGTACTACAGCAAGGCCGAGATTAACAAGCTCGCCGGTCAGATAATCGTATCCGGTTTTATTGTTACCGATAGTCGCCCGCAAGTGTTCTTCATCATTCAAGGCACCTAACGCCGCCGCCTGCGCAAGCGCGTTTACGTTGAAGGGCTGGCGGACTCTATCCATATATCCGACAAGTTCGGGGTTGGCCACACCGTACCCCACCCTTAAACCGGCAAGGCCGTAGACCTTGGAGAATGTTCTTAAGACCACAACCGGCGCGCCCGCCCTTACGTACTCAATACTTTGCGGATATTCAGACGAAGAGACAAACTCGGCGTACGCCTCGTCCATAACCACTATAACGTTATCAGGCACCCGACTCATAAAAGAGTCGAAGGCCCCGGCCTCTACTATAGTGCCGGTAGGATTGTTGGGGTTGGCTATAAAGACGATACGGGTCTTGTCCGTTATCGCCTCGGCCATAGCGTTGAGGTCGTGCCTGAAATCAGCGTCGAGCGGTACCTTTATTGCCACCGCTCCGGAGGCCTGCGATATTATAGGGTAGACCGCGAAAGAGGGTTCGCCCATAACTATCTCCGAGCCTTTTTCGCAAAAAGTTCTAAAGAGCAGCTCTATTATCTCGTTGGAGCCGTTGCCGAAGATCAACGCGCCGGGTTCGATAGAGAGAACCTCCGACAATCTCTCTTTAAGATAGAAGTTGGAGCCGTCAGGGTACCTGTGCAGTGTAGTAAGCGCGCGCTCTATAGCCGACACCGCCTTTTTCGAAGGCCCTAACGGGTTTTCGTTGGAGGCGAGTTTGATAGAACCGGTAATACCGAGTTCGCGCTCAAGCTCTTCAATAGGTTTGCCCGGAGGGTACGGCACCAGAGACTCTATTGAGCCTGTTACCGCTATCTTCGACTTTAAAGGCGTTACCTTTATAGGTGAACCCGTCTTTATCAACTCTGTACTCATTAAAAAAACTCTTCAAATAAAACTGGCTTCGCTGCGTGCGACCGTTAAACCGGAAGGTATAAAACTCAGCGGCTTCCGGTCGAGTTAATAAGATATATAATAGCGCCCGCTAACGGGCGGTAAAAAACAGGGTAACAAAAGAGAGCAACAGAGCGGCAAAGGGCCGGTAAGTAATTCTCAGAGGTCAATCAGCCCGGAAGTCAGGCGGGCTCTTTTACCGACTTGGGGTAAGAGCCCAAGACCTTTAAGAAGGAGCAGACAGGCGCAAGCTCTTCAATAGCCGCCTTTACGTTTTCATCGGCTGTATGACCGTCGAGGTCAACGAAAAAAAGGTACTCCCACGCCTTGGTCTTTGTCGGTCTCGACTCTATCTTCGTAAGGTTGAGCCCACGGGCGGCAAAGGGGCGCAGCATTTTGTAGAGCGCGCCCGGAGAATCTTTTATAGCGAAGACAAGAGACGTTTTGTCATTTCCGGTAGCGTTGCTCTCGTTACGGCTTATTATAAGAAAACGGGTATAATTATTCTGCGTATCCTCAATGCCTTGCTCTATTATCCTTAAATTGTATAAGTTGGCGGCGGCGGCGGACGCGACCGCTGCGACGTCTGTCTCCTCTTCAGCCATCTTGGCGGCGTGCGCCGTAGACGATACGTCGCATAAAACGGCGTCGGGCAGGTTGTTCTTTAACCAGCCCTTGCACTGGGCAAGCGGGTTGGGGTGCGAACAGACCTTTACAATATCTTCCGTCTTGCCTGTCTTGTTCATAAGGCACAGAGATACCTCCAACATCAGCTCCGCCGATATCTTAAGCTCGCTCTTTACGAACATATCGAGAGTATGTGTAACTACCCCCTCGGTAGAGTTTTCGATAGGCACTACACCGAAATCCGCCCTGCCCTTCTCCACATCCTCAAAGACCTCGGCGATATTGCGCTTAGGGACAAACTTGCCCGAAAGGCCGAAGTGCTGCAAAGAGGCCTGATGCGTAAACGTAGCTACCGGGCCTAAAAAGGCGATCTTCAGCGGTTTTTCGAGCGAAAGCGACGCGCTCATTATCTCTCTGAAGACGATCTTTATAGCTGAGTTCGGGAAAGGCCCGGTATTGTTCGCTTCGAGCCGGTCGAATATTTCACGCTCACGCTCCGGCCTGTAGAAAGGAGTATTCTCCTTTGCCTTGCGTTTGCCGATTTCAAGTACGTAACCGGTACGTTCGTTCAAGAGTTTAAGTATCTCAAGATCGACCGCGTCTATCTTTTTTCGCATATCGTCAAGCATTCAACGATGGTAGAATAAAAGCATAAGAAAATCAATAAATATTTAATTTTACAGGGATTAAAGAGCAAATTTTAAGAAATGAAGCAAATAACCGGAGCGCTTGATAAGAGGAGGGTTGAAAAATATATTTTTACGGAGGGCTGTAACCGAACCCTCTTATACGAACCGCTTAAAAAAATAGAGTGATAGGGTTTGCGGCATACTGTAGAGGCAAAAGTTTCAAAAGCGAATTAATTGCCTTCGATAAAGGCGCCCATGTTCCTGAACTTTTTATATCTTAACTCTAAAAGTTCATCCGCTGAATAGGTCTTCAACTTTTTGAGCGTCGCAACCAATACCTCTTTAAGGTTTTTAAAGGCTGTTGACGGCGCTCTGTGCGCACCTCCGACAGGCTCTTTAACGATACGGTCGATAACCCCTATCCGTTTAAGCTCTTCGGCGTTAATCTTTAACGCGCGGGCGGCGAGGTCGGCCTTTGAACCGTCTTTCCATAAAATAGCGGCGCAACCCTCCGGAGATATAACCGAGTATGTCGAGAACTGCATCATAAGCACCTTGTCGGCAACGCCGATAGCCAATGCTCCGCCGCTGCCTCCCTCGCCTATAATCGTAGCTATTACCGGCACCTTGAGCTTCGACATCTTCATAAGGCTGCTGGCTATAGCCTCGCTCTGGCCGCGCTCTTCGGCCCCGACACCGGGGTACGCGCCCGGCGTATCAATAAAAGTAAAAATAGGTTTGTTAAAACGTTCGGCAAGCTCCATAAGGCGCACGGCTTTTCTGTAACCCTCCGGATTAGGCATGCCCCAGTTTCTAAAACCCATTTCTTTGGCCTTGCGCCCTTTCTGCTGGCCGATTACCACAACAGCTTCGCCGTTAAGCGTGGCGAGACCGCCGACAAGGGCCTTGTCGTCTTTGTATGTACGGTCTCCGTGCAGTTCGATAAAATCGTCGAAGATGCTCTTAACGTAGTCGAGCGTATAGGGACGGGCCGGATGGCGGGCGACCTTCGTAACCTGCCACGGGGTAAGTTTGGAGTACAGCTCCTTTAGAACGGTACCCGCCTTTTTTTCAAGCTTTAAAAGCTCGGCCTTGTGCGCGCCCGGTTCGTCGCTCGGGTACGACTTCAACTCTTCTATCCGTTTTTCTATATCGACTACAGGTTTCTCGAATTCGAGCCAGTGCCTGTTTATCATCTATAACTCCATATCTGTTTTTCATGTCTTTAGAGGCGCGGTTTATGAAAAAGCTGTGCGGCCGCGCGGCAAAAAAGGGGGTTAGCCCCGTAGACACTTTTATAAAAAAATTGATCTCTTAAACGGCTCAGGAATGAAAACAAAAAAAGCTTATTCTGAAACCGGTTTTTATACCTCTGCGAACTCTAATATCCATGACGTGCAGAAAAAAAGAGCAGACCGCAAAACCGGTAAAGCCTTTTGTATACCGGGCGAACCGTTACGTCTGCAACGGTTACAATAGTAAAGTATCTTTTACTCAGCGAACCAGTACGTCGGTAACCGCCCCGAGGCCCTCTATCTTTTCGAGAGAGTCGGCGTGTGTAGTAATCCTGTAACTCTTCGCGGTG
>JAJRYL010000188.1 GCA_024275855.1 Deltaproteobacteria bacterium | reverse complement strand
GCGCCGATATATAAGGGTGTCGCTACCGTTCAAAACGCCGCGTTCACCTCCGGTTATATCCCGCGCCCGGTAGAGAGGCTCGATATGACCGCCAAATACGGCCCGGGCGGCAGGCTTCTCGACATTAAAAAGCTCGTAGCCGGTAGAAACGACCTGAAAGGAAGAGTGGAGTTTACACCGATGCCCGCTTCCTTAAAATCGAAAAAGAGGCTCTGGAACATAGACTTCGACCTTGAGGCTAAGGGGCTGTTTTTAGACGACTTGTTAGGCACAAAAAAGAGCGGCGACAGTGCCGCCGGAGATAAAGAGAGCAACGCAAAGGTAAAAGAGGGTAAGAGCACGGGGCTGCGGCTAAAGAGTATCCACTCCGGCAAAGGCAAACTTCATATATCGAAAGGTTCTATACACGGGTTCCACTTCGAGGAGCTTTCAACTGAAATCAGCATAGACCCGGAAAGAATATACTCTAAAGAGATACGGCTAAAGAAGAACAGGGGCAGTATCGCTTCGTCTGTTACGTACTACCGCACGGACTCCTCTCCCCTGCTCTTCGACTCGACAACCGTAATTTCCGGTATAGACTTAAAGCAGTTTATAGAAGAGCTTGGGGCGAAGAAGACCATTATAGAAGGAGAGGTCTCTATTGACCTTACGCTTAAGGGTCTGCGCGGGGTTACCCCCGTTACAGCCGGGCTTACGGGCAAGGCGAATATGAAGGTAGGGCAGGGTAAACTATGGAAGTTTATCGCAATGAGCAAACTGCTCTCCATCATCAACATCTTCTCTATAGACGAGCTGCTTCAACCGGGGCTGCCGTACAAGCGCATTACCGGCGATTTTGATATAAAAGAGGGCGTGGTACGCTCCAACAATATCTACCTTGAAAGCGATACGCTTAGAATGACCGCAATGGGAGAGATCAGCATACCGGCCCGCTACATAGACTCCGTGCTTATGCTGCACCCGTTTGTTACAATAGATAAAATAGTTACAAATATACCGCTCGTAGGCTGGATAATCGGCGGTAAGGAGAAGTCGGCCGCAAGCATGTACTACGAGATAGTCGGGCCTTTAAAGAAGCCGTATATCGACCCCGTACCTGTAAAATCGATAAGCGTAGGGGTTAAAGAGATGCTCGAACGGCTCGGAGGTCAACTTGAAGGTTCCGGCAGTAAAAAGTCAAGCGGGAAACAACCCGCGCAATAGAGGTGCGTACTTATGGGTTTCTGGAACAGTTTAAAGGCGCAGTGGTACGCGAAAGGGGTTAAGCGCTCCACGCTTGGCCGTATAGCAGTACCGGTTATAATCGAAAACTCTAAAGGGGCCCGCAACTACCTCGATATAGGGTCTGGCTGCGGTACGCTTACCCTGCCGCTCGCCAGTGCCGGAAAACGCGTTACAGCGCTCGACTCTTCAACAGCCATGCTCGAACTTCTCCGTACCGAGGCCGAACGGCAGAAACTCGACAATATAAAGATACAGAACCGGGAGTGGGGCGTTGGCAAAATCGCTGCTCACGACGCCGTTATAATATCGAACGTACCGGCGCTTGTTAGGGAGAGGGAGGGCTTCCTTGAAGAGGTCTCGGCTATTGCCAGAAAGTTCGTCTTTATAATAGAGAGCGCCGGGCCCGGTGCCGACAAGTTCTACTACAAAGAGCTTTACCCGATGCTCTTTGGCCGTGAGTTTCCAGCACGGCGTGACTACCTCTCTACTTACTCAAAGCTGCACGCGCTCGGCATATACGCCAATGTGCGGATAATAGAGTATGACTTCGACCAGCCGTTTGACGACTTAAACGAAGCGGTAGAATTCTGGAAAGAGTACCTCGGTTTAGTTACCGGGGAGTTCGACGACATACTTAAAACTTTTCTGCAAAAGAAGCTTGTTCAGACAAGAACCGGACTAAAAGCGCCCTTTAGAAAAAGATCCGCCATTATCTGGTGGAAACAGAAAAAAAGAACCTGACCCCCGCCCCACTGCTTATTCATATCGGCCCGCTAATACTTAGCAGGCTGTCAGCTTTTCATTTTATCCATAAAATATGGTATAATATAAAGAAATAGAGGGCACCGCAAGAGCCTCTCTATTGCGGCAAATTTTATAGATGCGAAAACAGAACTGAGGATAAAAAAGAGCCCTTCATGAGCAGTACTACAAAGAAGCCAGACTCGAAACAGCCGAAACGTCCAGTACCGGAGACCGACCAGTTCTTTTCCATACTCAACAATTTCCCCGGTATCGCCTACCTTCAGGCGCCGGACTACTCTATTCGTTTTGCCAACAAAAAATTCGTTGAACTCTACGGCGTACCGGACGACAAACCCTGTTACGCCACTATCTGGGGCCGTGAAGAGCCGTGTACGGAGTGCCAGACTTTCAAGGTTTTTGAAACGGGCGAACCTCTCACCTGGCAATTGAGCTACTCGGACGGGCGTACATACAAGGTATACGACCACCCCTTTACAACGGAAGATGGAGAGCGGCTCGTACTCGAAATGAGTATAGACACTACAGAGCAGCTAAAGGCCGAACATGAACTCGACAGGCTGAAAGAGACTTTTCAGGGCATGTTCAGAAACTCAATGGTC
>JAJRYL010000187.1 GCA_024275855.1 Deltaproteobacteria bacterium | reverse complement strand
CCAAAAGACTTTACAACCCAGAAAAGAGCTTTCGGATAAAAGCGGCCAGTAACAGAAAAACCCCCTCTATTTGAAGCTTAAGAAGGGGTTGCAAAAAAAGCTTCTTATCTTCCAGAGCCGACTTCTCTCTGCTGGATTTAGCACCTGACGTACTTTAAAAAAGTACCGGTTGCTGTGGTTTCATCGGGCCAGTCCCTCAACCACTCGGGATAAGAATTATCCAATATTCTATTATAAAGATAAATATATTACAACTTTCGTACTATGTCAAGGCTTACCGCCACATTTCTTATAATCAATTTTCCCCGTCCCCCTTACCGGGTTTATATACGGTAACGGGTTCAGGGTAACTTACGCGACCTAAAAAACGGTCCGCACTGCCGGCTATAAGGGCTACCGTTACCAGGTGGCTGCCTTCGGGCACCTCTACCTTCATCCTGTCCCTGTCCCCGACAACCGCTCCGGCTAAAGTAATCTCGTGCTCCGGGGTAGATTTAAAACTCTTCCATGTAACCGGTTTTTCGTCGATACCCACCTCTATAACGTACCTGCCGGGTTCAACCGTGCCCTCGGTCATTAAAAGACGCAGATCTATCCTGACTATCGTAGGCCCTTCTATCGGCACCTTCAACGAATCGCCCTTTGTTCCTACCCACCATTTCTGCATACCGGTAGGCAGGTGTAGCCTTACCTTCTTAGCCCCTATCGGGCTCTCTTTTGTCCAGCTTACCTTCTCTTTTTTAGCAGAGTAACTGCCGAGAAAGAGACCGAGAACGAGTATTACCGCGATAACGATAGCGCCAAGCAGATACTTTGTCCTCTTCCAGTTAACGCTTCTCTTCCAGTGCCCCTTCTCTATTGCCGGCAGCACCACCTTACGGGCGCGTTCGTAATCATTAGGAAAATCTATCTCGGTCCACGGCATGCCCGCCACGTTAAGGGCCTTTATCTCTACCTCTGTGCAGGCCGACCGAACCCCTTCTATAACCCAGCTGTTCACGGCGCCGCTCATGATTAAGGCGTTAGCCCTTGAGAAGAGCGAGTGCGTGCCCTGCGCGTCGAAGCACAACAGCCCGAGGCTCTCGCCCCTTGAGAGTTCGGGAGCGAGGTCTTTACCGAGGTCAATTACCTTACCCTCGCTAACGGCAACCTTTGTCTGCTCCTTACCCTTAGACGACGTCGAGTCGAAGGCGAGGCCGTTTCCGCCTTTTGTCAGCAGCCTGTCGAGAATTTCAGGGTCGAACAGAAGGTCGCAGTTAAGCAGAACAAAAGGGCCCTTAACCCAGTCGCGCGCCATCCAGAGAGAATAGAGGCTGTTGGTCTCGTTGTACTTTGTATTCTCAATATACTCCACCCTGTTGCCGAGCGTCTTTTTTACCTCGTCGGCCTTGTACCCGACAACAACAAGCACCTTGCCTACCCCGGCATCGTGAAGCGCTTCAAGCTGATGTTCCACTAAAGGCCGACCGCCTATCGGAAGCAGACACTTGGGCATTCCACCTGAAACGCGCTCAAGCCTGCTGCCGTAACCGGCCGCAAGTATTACCGCCTGCATATAAAAAACCTCCCTCTATATAAAAAATAGTATAATCGATTATTGGTACTTCCGTTATGCCTTAAGGCCCCTGAACCGAAGCGAATACTCCTCCGGAGTTCCCTCAAAGCGAACCTTTCCGTTTCGAATATTTACCACCGAGTCGAAGCGCTGCAATACAATGGGCCCGGCAAGCCCGACAACGAGCGCACGCCCCTTGCCGCGCCTTAATATCTCTTCGAGGCTCTGCTTCGCCTTCTTTCCCCGCAACCCCTGAATAGGATTATCGAGTATCCAGACACAAGAGGTGTCGTTTAACAGTATTCCGGCAAGGCGAAGTATACGCGCTTCGTTGCGGGAGATACTGCTTGACCCTATCTTTGTCTTCAACCCCTTGGAAAAACTGTTTACAAGCTTTAGGGCCTCGATGTTATCGAGCGTCGTTTCCTGCTCAGGACTCAACTCTACAGGAGCCTCGAAACCGAGCACCTTCCACAACGGGATCGGAGGAAAAATCAGATCCTGAGGAAGGTACGCCACACGCGAAGTCAGCGTTTCGCTCTTTTTGCTCAGCTCTTCATCGTCCCAGAAAATACGCCCTTTATCCGGTGTTTCCACTCCGGCGAGAAGTTGAAGCAGGGTAGATTTTCCGGCACCTATATTTCCGACAATAGCAACATGCTTCTTTGGCAGCACGGTTATATCGGTACGCCTTAAGCGCGGCCTCGCACCCCGTCCGCGCGCGCTGTTGAGTTTAACATGTTCAAGACGAAGAGCCTTTTTAAGTTCCGCCTCCTGCCCGTCCCCGTTGCCGGCCTTCCTGGCCGACTTCGAAAAATCACTTCCGCGTGAAGGTTTAAGGTAAATACTTATTCTATAAGCGCACGCCAGAACCTTACCCGTACGCGCTGTCTGGCGCCCCACCTGCACCATACGCCGGTGTACGGTAAGGGCGTAGGCTATGAAGATAAAGAGGTCGCCGGGGGCGATAAATCCGTCCGCGACGCCTATAGAGCCTACCCAGAGCGCAAGCCCTACCGCTATCGCCAGAACAAGATGGACGTAAAGCGAAGAGCGTGCGATAAGCTTTGTGGTACGAACCTCTTTTCGCGAACTCGACCAGTTTATCTCGTCGAGCTGGGTATCAAGGTCTCCGGACTCTATCCCCTCCTGAAGAACAGAGGCGTACGTACCCTCTTTTTTCCGCTGCTTGGAAACATTAACGGCAACCGGTTTAGAGGTATAGAGCCCTATAAAGATCGCTATAAGACCGGCGACCAGAAAGATCAGGCCGAGCTGATACGATATATAGAGCATAACCGCGCAGACGAGCAGAAAGAGCAGCCCGTTTTGCAGACCATGAACTATTATACCGGAAAGCCCCGCTTTTATCCTTGCCGAATCCCCTATAATTCTCGCGATAAAATCGCCGGAGGCGCCGCGCTCGTTAGGCGGCAATGCGCTCGCCCCTTGTACTGCGGCACCGCGCATGTCGTGCACGGTCTGCGCGGCAAAACGCATAACGTTGACCCGTTGAAACAGTTCAAAAAGGCCGAGCCCGAAAGCGATAACAACGTACGATATGCAGAGCAGCAGCACGGGGTCGCCCCAGTTGGGCAGAAAATCTACAATCAACCTGCCCTTATGTCCGCTCCTCGGAAATACCAGCTCTATTATGCCGCGCAGCGGCCACGGCATAAGCAGACGAAAAAAGACTACACCAACCGACGCGAGCACACCGCGCACAAGCCACCACTTATGCGGCGCGCCATAGGTAAAGATAGTATCTAACGCGCGCTTCTTTTTCTTTTTGGTCCACATGTAGGCTCTACGACCTTCTCTTTTTTATTGTCCGGTCAACCGGGCAGGTAGCTTTACAGGGTCTCCGGCTGTGCGCGTGGCGGGCCTTGCTCACTTTTTACCTGTAGACGGCGCAACCTGTGCAGCAGGAAAAAGCTCTTCTACGCTTGAGGGAATCTCTTCAGCAAGGCCGGCGGCATAAAGCACCACGCCAACCACATTGGCTGTAGCGGTGCCCGGTGTGTGGAAGATATGGTCCGACATCTTCTTTCTGATACCGGCCTCTCTATCGGGGTTGGCAAGACTGTCTGCAATAGCGTCGATTAAATTGTCGGATTTACCGACTATGCGGCCTATCTTTCTTCCGTAAGTATCGAGGTCAAGATTAGGGGCACGCTTCTTGAGCCGTTTGAAAAGCTTCGGTATGTCGAGAAAGATAATAGGGCGGTTCATTAACGTATACTCCACGGCAACCGAGGAAGCGTCCGTTATAAGCAGGTCGGCTGCGTGAAGGTACGGAATAATATCTTTATCCTTTACAAGTTTCAACCTCTCCGACTCGAACGGAGCAAGCTCTTCAAACCAGTCCACCTTCTTCTTTGGGTGGTCGTGCGGTTTTACAAGCAGGTTCCATTTACCGGCGTCAGCAATGGCTTTAATTACCTTTACGCCCATTGTGTCGAGCGCGTTGTACTTCTCGCCCGTCGGCGCGAAGAGCAGCGTAGGCAGGTCGGTTGAAAGACCTAAAGTACTTAGGAGCGCGTTCTTGTCGAGCGTACCCGATACCAAAGAGTCGATCTTCGCAAAACCGGTAAGCAGGCACCGCGCGCTATCGTCTTTAATAAAACCGCTCTTGCGGTAAAGCTCCGCATGGTACAGGCCCGGCAGACAGAGAAGGTCGTAACGGAGCGCTTTATCCCTGACGGCAAGATTTTTAAAAGAGACGCCGTGGAATATCTGCACCGTCTTACCGACCGACTTCGGAAATAAAGTGTCCGAAAGGTGCGCCGAAACAAGTACGTCGAAATGCTCTTCACGAACGGTCTCAACAGGAATCACACACTTCCGGTCTATTGGAAACCGGTCGTAAAAACCGTTGAGATCAAAAGTTATCTCTCCCGATTCACTGGTGCTCTTGAAACCGCCGGAGACAAAAAGCTCTATCCTCGGGTCTTTAGCAAGTTCTAAAAAAACCGGTAGAAAACAGACAAAATGTATCGGCGCGTAACCTGTAAACAGTACTCTTTTCCTGGTCTTCATACTCTTTCCATTTCCATTACCTCAATAGCGCGGCATAAAAGCAGTGCTGTAAAGCAGACGTCTTCTGCATACAGTTTCTATCATATACCACTCAACCGCAACGGCGCCGGAAAAAACGGCGCCATCGCGGTTGAATAAAACGGCGCTCTTTTAAAAGTTGTACGCCAACACGGCTGAAACTTCGTGCTTGGTGTACGACTTTGTCTCGGCCTTATCCGTATTCGCAAGCGCGCTTCTTCCGGCCTTCTCCTGCGTCCATCTATAGTCGAAACCGAGAGACCAGTTTTTGCCGTACTTCTTGTCGAGGCCGATTCCTAACCTGTGGCGGACATCGTCGCGATCAACGCGCGTTACGTCATAGGTCTCGTTCGACAAGTAGTTCTGCAACCTGAGGTCGTACTTGAAGTAACCGTTCCATCCGTTACCTACTTTGGTGGCGGCCTTAAACCCGAAGGTATGCTCGGTGCGCGAACGGTCTACGTTCTGAACGGTTCTCGCCGCGGTATCGGTCGTAGTGCTGTTGCCGTTAAGATCCGTACCTCCGCTGAAATTATTCTCGTTACGGATAAGAACCTCGGCGCTTACCGGCGTATCGATCGACTCAAAGAGGTAACGGAAAGTAAGGTCTACGCTCTTATCGACTACCATATTCACGGCGCCTCCGGCCATAAACCCGGTTTCGGTACGGTTTGAAAACGGCGCGTCATACTCTTTTTTCGAGTATCCGACGAGCAGCTCTCCATCTACGGAATTAACGCCAAGGGCGCCAAGCTTGCCGTTACCATGTTTCTTGCCCTTCCAGAGCCGCCTGCCGTATGTTCCGGCCACCGAGAAATTGTCGTGGTCGGACTTTTTGTAAACCTTCTCCGCCGTACTGATATTCCCATCCGAATTGCCGTCAACCGCGTCGAAAAGATAGTTCTTGCCATAAACGCTCGGCGCGTAATCGACCTTAACCCCTACGGAACTCCTGCCTCCAAGCGACTGCTCAACATCGAAACCGAGTTTGGCGTAATTCTTTTCAGTATTCTGAGTGTAGATATTATAGACCACACCCGGCTTTAAAACGAGAGTCTTACCGTTCAAGCCCCTGGTCTTTAAAGCGACCTTGAGGGCCGGAGAGACGATAAAGTCGCCAGTTGTTTCCATATCCTTAAAACGACCGCTTGTAACGTTACTGGCGCTATTGGCGTCTAACTTGTCTCTCTGCGTTGAAGATAATTTAAAAATATTGGTATCGTACTTAAAGGTTGACTCAACGGTTGTCTTAACCTTCCACCCTTTCGTGCCGCCCGCCACCGCGTAAGCGGACGGGTAGAGCAGGCCGAAAACACAAGCACCCGCGATTACGCTGCCAAGTACACCTTTTCTCTTATTTATCATATCCGGCTCCTTATACGCTTTTTATGCTTATATTTTATAAATACGAAACAAACGAT
>JAJRYL010000186.1 GCA_024275855.1 Deltaproteobacteria bacterium | reverse complement strand
GGCTTAGGCGCTGCTTGCTTATTATAAGCGCCGGCTCGATTCTTCAGGTGACGAAATTTGACGAATTTAACGCAGCATGCGCGATTTCTTACGATTAAACAGGTATAAAAAACGGACCAACCCGTAAGTAAAGCGCCGTTTTTTCGTCAATTTGTCCACCTGTTTTTTCCCTATCCGGTTGTTCATCCATATTGTCTCTTCTCTGTTTTTCTGGTAACATGTTTTTTTAAAAAAATAACGGGTGCGAAATGGTAGCGGCTACTTTAATGAATATAGAGTGTGTGAGGCTCGCCTCCGGGGCGAGCCTGCTGCAATCTCTTGAGGTTGCCGGAAAGAGCCGCGAGGCTACGCTTGCGGTTGTCGAACCAGGCGGTATTTTTCTGGGCTCGCTAAACTCCGCTCTGCTTTTAACCGAGCTTACCGGCTCCGGCTGGCACTGCGGCCACTGCTCTATAACCGGGTCGTTAGAGGGTTTTGCCGCCGTCGGGTTTCGCTCGCTCGTAGATACGAACTCTCCGAGGGTCGGCCCCGAGGCCCCGGCAGTCGATATAGCAAAACAGCTGCTCTTATTATCTTCCGGCGGTTTTGTAGCCGTGGTCGATAACAGCGGAGTACTGCTTGGAACCATTACCGTTCCGGATTTTATAAAAGGGCTTTTAGATTTCAGTAACCTTAAGTAAGGGGCGTACAGGGTGAGTATTGACAGGGGTGGTAAGGCAGATGCGCCGCAACGGCGTGTTGAAGTCGAGAAGGCCGTCGGCCTGTACGTGCATGTGCCGTTTTGCAGCTCTAAGTGCCCGTACTGCGACTTTAATTCCGTTGCTGTCACAGGCGCCTCTGCCTTGCCTTTTGAAGAGAGCCGTTTTATAAACTCTCTTTGTATCGAACTCGACACAGTGCTCGAAGCGCTTGAGTCGTCCTCTTTTACTCCGTCAACGCTCTACTTCGGGGGCGGCACGCCGAGCCTTTTAAGCCCTCAGTCGATTACCCGCTTTATAGAGTTTGTAAGAGATAAGGGGGGTAAAGTTCCGCCCGCCGAGATCACGGTAGAGGTAAATCCTGAGTCTGCGACACCTGAAAAACTTGGCGGTTACCGCAGCGCCGGAGTCAACCGTATATCGATAGGCATGCAGTCTTTCAACGCTGACGAGCTTAAGCTGCTTGGCAGGCCGCATACCGTAGCAGAGGGCGTTGCCGCTTTTATGGCCGCTCGCGCGGCCGGTTTCGACAATATCGGAATTGATCTTATCTTCGGCCTGCCGGGTAGAACTTTAAAGAGCTGGCAGGAGAGTCTTGCAAGGGTTGTTGAGCTTGCCCCTGAGCATATATCGCTCTACGGCCTTACCATAGAGCCGGGCACGCCGTTTCACGACCGCTATTCCGGCGGTTTAATATCAGACGGCGGCGAAAGCGTACGCACGCAAAGCGCAAGCCTGACATCTTTGGAAGAGGAAGGGCAAGGCGGGGCGCCGACAGGCGCTTCCGTGGCGAAGGGCGGTACTTTGCCGCCTCCCGAGGGTCTGTTTCCAATCGACGACGGGCTGTATATAGAGCTTTATACCACTGCCATTGAGAGCTTAACGAAAGCCGGATACGAGCATTACGAGGTCTCTAACTTCGCGCTTCAAGGGCGAAGAAGCCGCCATAACTGCGGGTACTGGAACGGTGCCGAATATATAGGGCTCGGCCCCGGCGCGCACTCTTTTTTTCTCGATTCCGAATGGGGGCGCAGAAGCTGGAACGTAAAAGGCGTGCAAAAATACCTGAACATAATAGAGAGCGCAGGACAGGCGGTTGAAGGTGCCGAGGTGCTCGACAAAGAGAGCGCAATGCTTGAGTTCGCTATGCTTGGCCTGCGGTTGTTAAAGAGCGGAATAGCCGCAAAGAGTTTCGGGCAGCGTTTCGGCGAGGGGTCGTTCGAGAGGTTTGTGGCCAACGGCAGGGCGCAGAGGTTGATAGAGCGTGGGCTTTTATACAAAAGAGGAGAGGATCTGTTGCTTACCGGCAAGGGCCTGCAACTTGCCGATACGGTAATAGCCGAACTCTGACTACTGCGCAGGGCAATATCAGGTACTATTACGGTTAACGGCGATTCTGCGCCAAAAGGCACTAAGGCAGGTTACCGAAATATCGAGTGCGGTTGGCACTTGCGGAAAAAGAACCAGACAGGCTTATACGTACCTGATATAGTTCTGCCTCAGGCAGTGTCATGCTGAACTTGATTCAGCATCTCGTACTTAAACCCGCACTCCTGCGGAGGGCAGCATCCAGTAGTCTGTATTCAACCGTTGGCAATATATTTTAAGGGTCTTGACTAGTTGAGCGGTCTATTTCTGCATATTTTCAGTACTATAACATATAGATTTTCGTTGCGGTAGTTGAACCTAAATTCACACTCTTTAAGATGCAAATAGAATGTTGACTTCGGGACACCAT
>JAJRYL010000185.1 GCA_024275855.1 Deltaproteobacteria bacterium | reverse complement strand
GCCTTTACAGGGCGCAAAAAAAGAGCGGCTGGCGCGCTGACGGTTTTTATAGTTGTCGGCACCGTTTATGTTACCGCTTCCGCCCTCTTGTACTTAACGCTGCTCTACTCTTTGCCGCTCTTTATAACTTTAAGCCTCTATATAGTATGGTCGTCTATTGCCGTTAAATCGCTCGGCGGCGAGGCGCGCGCAGTTGTTGCAGCCCTTGAGACAGGCGGTTTGAAAGAGGCGCGGACGAAGTTGTCGAGAATAGTCGGGCGGGATACTGCCACACTCACAGAAGAAGAGGTCATAAGAGCAGCCTCGGAGACGGTCGCGGAAAATACCTCGGACGGTGTTATCGCCCCGCTCTTCTACCTCGCGATAGGAGGCCCGCCGCTTATGATCGCCTATAAAGCGATAAATACGCTCGACTCGATGATAGGGTACAAAAACGAACGCTACAACGATTTCGGGCTTGTCGCCGCCAGAACCGACGATTTAGCGAACTACCTTCCGGCCCGCCTGACAGCAGCGCTTATGGTAGCGGTCTCGTTTATTCTCCGTTACGATTTCTACGGCGCTCTCTCTACCATTAAGCAAGACGGCGGAAAACACCCGAGCCCAAACGCGGGTGTCGTAGAGGCGGCGGTTGCCGGGGCGTTGAATGTCCGCTTCGGGGGGCCTGTAAGCTACCGCGGAGTTATAAAAGAGAGACCTTTCATAGGTAAGGGAGGCAGGGTCGCGGACAAAGCAGCGCTGTTCTCAAGCATACGGATAATGGAGGGCTCGGCCCTTTTAATGGTGCTCGGCCTGCTGCTTCTTCAATACGTTACCTGAACAGTAGATTTGAAAAACAATTAAAAAACCGTGTGTAGATTATTCGAAGACGAAAAAAATGCGGTTCTTCTTTTTCTTTCACTTTAGATAATTACGGTTAATAAAAAAATAACGCTTCTCAGCGCCGGAGAAAGACCTGAATAAGCGAAACCAACCTTAACTGAATCGAGGTAGATAAAATGTCGCTCCAACTGCTCAAGTTTATTCACCTGCTCGGTATAACCGTCTGGATCGGCTCCCTGACCTTCTTTACCTTCATAGCGGCTCCGAGTATCTTTAAAAACCTGCCGAGAGAGACCGCCGGAGAGGTTATCGGGCATATCTTTCCAAAGTACTGGATTCTCGGTTACGTGGTAAGCGTTCTTACGCTCGGCTCTCTTATCGCCATTTCCTATACTCAAAAAACCTTTCCGGCTGTCCGTATCCTGCTGCTCGTTATAATGCTCGGTCTCACTTTTTACTCTGGCCTTGTTGTCGGTAAAAACGCCACCAACATTAAGGCTGAGATAAAAACTGCCGAAGAGTCTGTTAATAAAGCGGATTTACGCTCAAGGTTCAAACGTGTTCATGCTTTAAGCGCAATACTTAACCTTTGCGTAATCCTGCTCGGGCTGTTCCTTGTCTACCTTACCTCGCTCAAACTTAACCTTTGAGGGCCTAAACGCGGTACGGGGCAGGGTTTTATTACCCCTGCTCGCTCTTTTTTAAGAGTAGGACAGGGGTAGGTTTGTCCTTTTTTTACGGCATCGGAAGTACAACCGCCAGTTACCGGAACCCCTGTTATGAACAGAAGCGGTATAGAAAAACTTATAGACTCCGTCTGCAGGCTCGGCAGAGGCCATCTGGTGGAGCCGGAGGCCAAAAAACTGCTGCAGCTCTGCGATATAGCAGTGCCGCGCTTTATTCACGTTAACGAGCTTTCAGAGGCGCGCGACGTAGCAGACCAAATCGGTTTTCCGCTTGTTTTAAAGATCGTCTCCGAAGAGGTGGTGCATAAAAGCGATATAGGCGGCGTAGCTATCGGCCTTAAAGATACCGGGGCGCTTGAAGAGTGCTGGACGTTAATGCTCCTAAACGTAGCCGATGAAAACCCTATAGCCGTTGTAGAGGGTTTTGTACTCGAAGAGATGGTGCCGCGCGGCGCAGAGGTTACCATAAGCGCCATGAAAGACGACCGGTTCGGCACCATGATAATGTTTCACTCCGGGGCGGGAGAAATAAACCGAATTCAGGATGTCAGTTTCAGGTTCGGAGCCGTTAGTAAAGACGAGGCTCTTAAGATGATCGGCGAGGTAACCGGTTTTACCGCTACGGACTGCGTTGAGAGCATAGACAGCAGGGGTAGAAAAGTACCGGCAAAAGATTTAAACGCTATAGCGCAGGCGCTTGTTACCATCTCTAACGTAGTTAATGAAACGCGGAACCTGAAAGAGCTTGAGATAAGCCCGCTTATCGTCTACCCTGAAGGCGCAGTAGCGGTAGACGCCAAAGCATTGCTTAAAAGATAAACCACCCTCCATGCTGCGGAGGAGGCGGGGCTTCTTCATATCGCGCCAGGGACAAGAGCCTGTTCACCACAAGACAGCGTCTGGTGATTTTAAGGGCAAAACCTTCATATTACAATTCGGACCGAACAGACAGGATTACAGGCATGGAGTACAGGCACGGGGGCGAAATACTTAAGGCCGCAAAAAAGGTCTCTTTAGCAGCCGGAAAGATTATCGATTTCAGCGTCAGCGTAAACCCCCGGCCACTTTCGAAAGAGACAATGGCCGCTATACTTAAAGCCGCTCAGGGGCTTGGGGCCTATCCCGACCCGAACCATACGGAGTTGAAAGAGGCGCTTGCCGGGTATCACGGCCTTAAGGCCGAAAATGTTCTGCCCGGCAACGGCTCTACCGAACTGATCTACCTTATCACCCAGGCCCTCTCTTTAAACAGGCTTTCAACCGGAACGTCCCGCTTAAAAACCCTTGCAGAAAAAAAAGCGCTTATAGTAGAGCCGGCCTTTAGCGAATACCGCAGAGCGCTTGAGATAAACAATTTTAATGTGTCGGAATTCGCCCTGCCGGACGGCTTTTACCCGGACATAGACCTGCTCTTGACAGAAACGCTCGAAGGCGGCTTCGACCTGCTCTTTTTTGCCAATCCGGCAAACCCGACAGGCGTACTGACCGATAAAACGGAGATACTCAGGTTGGCAAGGGGGCTTGAGGGCGGCAAAACAGTGCTTGTGCTCGACGAGGCATTTATAGATTTCGTAACCGACGCCTCTATTATTCAAGAGGTAGCCGGTTTAAAAAATACGATACTGCTTAGAAGCCTGACCAAGTTCTTCTCTATAGCCGGTTTGAGGCTCGGTTTTATAGTAACGCATGCCGCCAACATAAAAGGAATAACCGCTATTCAGCCGCCGTGGAGCGTTAACTCCGTTGCCGCCGGGGCTGCTATGGCGGCTATTAAAGACAAAAATTTTAAAGACGAGACTCTCAGGTGGCTGAAGAATGAGAGAGCGGCAATGGTCGAAGAGCTCGAAACGATAGACGGGTTGAGGGTCTACCCGCCCGATGCGAACTTTATTATGGTCGAGATAACAGTGCCGGGAGTATCGGCCGCCTCGGTGCAGGAACGGCTGCTGAAAGAGAAGGGGATGCTGATACGGGATCTGTCCAACTTTAATAACCTCGGCACACGGTTCTTCCGTGTAGCGATAAAAGAGCGGGTCGAGAACAGGCAACTTGCTTCCGCCCTAAGAGGTATCTTAAACCCGGTGGCGCTATAAACGCGCGCCCCCGCACACAAAAATCACCGTAAAGGGCACGCTCTTTTTTTGCCCCCGCCTCACCGCCTCTTAAACACGCCTGCCGGAAACCGTTACAAAGTACATGTCAAGTAAAGAGCCTTAAAAAACAGACGCGCTCATGTGCCGCCGCCCTCTTTCGACAGACCCCGCGACGAAACCCGAATAACGGTCTTTAAGTTTCCGCGCGGATTAAAGTCGCCGGTAACGGTAAGCGCGCGCGGCTTTAGGGCCTCATCCAAACCGGTAAATATTTTATTGGTAACCTCTTCATGCGAAATAGCCACATCTCTAAAAGAGTTGAGGTAGAGCTTAAAAGACTTTAACTCAACCACGCTCTTATCCGGCGTATAGAGCACCTTTATCGTAGCGAAGTCCGGGTACCCGGAACGCGGACAGAGACAGGTGAACTCCGGAAATTCAAGATCGACCTCGTACTCCCGCTCCGGCGCGGTGTTTTCCCAAACCTCAAGCACCGCGTCTTCTACCGCCGATGTACCGTATTTTTTTTCTGCCATTTACTTAACCTCATTGTATTATAACCGTAACATTTTTTCTGCCCCGCCGTGTTATTATTAACCCCGGCGGTTACTCTTTTTATTTTAAAAAAACCGTTTTTACGACCTTTGTGACTTAGGTTACTTTATTTAAAACCCGGTCATTATAGATTATATAATAATCAAAAATATAATTGGGATAATTCCATTCCACAGGTACCTTAACAGACCGCCGAAAAGGAGTATCCCGATTAATTTCATACCAATACCAAGGAAGAAGAAACTCATGAATATAATATCGAAAATAATCGTAGCGCTTATCTTTATGCTGCTCTCTTTAGCCCCTATTTTAGCCCCTATCGCAATCGGCGCCAATTTAGAGGCCGTAAAACAGGTTGGCGTCGAGTCGGACTCGGCCCTGATAAGTCTTTTTTCAAACGCGCTCTCCGAGCGCAACCATATTGCTATGCGCGAAATAATAGCAAGGAACAGAAAAATTGTCCGTGCCGAGGCCGAACGCACACTCGACAAAGCCCTGACGCCGGGAATTTCCGAAGAGAACAGAAAAGCGCTTTTCTACATACTCGAACGAATCGCCACGGAGTACAAAATGGTAACGGGAGACAACTCGGAACTTCTCTACGTTAAGAAAAGAATCTTCGAGTCGAAACTTTCGCCCGTTAAAGACGAAAAACAGAGCGGCGTACTGCATGTAATAAAAAATATCGTAGCCGGAACCTCACAAAAGAGCCTGTCGCCGAACAACATAATAATAAACAGCGGCGAAACAGTGCGGTGGACAAACAACAATACGAACACCGCGCGCCTTGCCTCAGTAATGTCAACCGGCGGAAAAAAAGAGATACTCTCGCCAAAGATCGCGCCGGGCGGAAGCTGGGAACATACCTTCTACACTCCGGGAGAGTACTACTACATAAGCTTCCCGAATAACGTACTCTACGGTAAAGTAATAGTTGCCAATTAAAAGTATTTGCGCTGCCGTAAACAGATAGAACCGGTATTAACAGAGGGTTGGCGATAGTAATCGCCAACCCTCTACTGCATCTGCGAACTGTCATACTGCAACTACCGCACCGCTGCAATAAACAAATTACAAATAAAGTAACATATTACCCAAACTCCACACCTGCGGTGGGCGGCTTTTGCGAGGACACCGAGTATTCGGTTGGCACTTAGGGAATTAGTAACTAAACAGGCTTATGCTGTCGCGCGGCACACCTGCGGTGGGCGGCTTTTGCGAGGACACCGAGTGTTCGGTTGGCACTTAGAGAATTAGTAACTAAACAGGCTTATACTTACCTGATATACGTTGTCGCACGCCACACCTGCGGTGGGCGGCTTTTGTGAGGGCACCGAGTGTTCGGTTGGCACCTAGGGAATTAGTAACTAAACAGGCTTATGCTTACCTGATATACGCTATCGCGCGCCACACCTGCGGTGGGCGGCTTTTGCGAGGGCACCGAGTGTTCGACCCCTTTGTTACTTCTATAAAAAAATGGCGGAGGGTGAGGGACTCGAACCCTCATGGGGATTAACCCGCCGGTTTTCAAGACCGGTGCCTTACCAATTAGACTAACCCTCCAGCAGACAAAAAATCAAAAATCTCTATAAACTGCTCGTGCTCTCTGCGCTCAATTAAAACAGCGAAGCTGCGGTAAACTCACTTAAAAAAACTTGAAGTGCCAAGATACTCTGAGGCAACTCCAACACCCACGGCCTGCGCATTATTAAAGCAGCGAAGCTGCAGTAAACTCACTTAAAAAAACTTGAAGTGCCAAGATACTCTGAGGCAACTCCAACACCCACGGCCTGCGCATTATTAAAGCAGCGAAGCTGCGACAAACTCAATTAAAAAACTCGAAGTGCCAAGATACTCTGAGGCAACT
>JAJRYL010000184.1 GCA_024275855.1 Deltaproteobacteria bacterium | reverse complement strand
TTGCTCTACTCCTTAAGCTCTGATACGTTACATTTAAGTAACCTTCAAAAAAAGGAGCACACATGCCAAAATCCATTTCAGCCGTAAAAGATCTTTTAAGGCGCACGGAGGGCCTGTTAGAAAAGGTAAAGAAAACGATTCCGATCTTAGCCCAAAAAGAGTCCAAAATTCTGCTTCGTGAAGTAGCAAAGGGGAAGACCTCGGCAATAAAGGCATACAAAATAGTTATAAAAAAGAGCGAGGCCTTCTTAGCGGAACAGAAAAAGATTGTAACCGAGAGGACGACCAAGAGACCGACGCCTAAAAAGAGAACGGTCAAAAAAGCGTCGCCAAAGAAGACAGCGACGGTAAAAAAAGCAACACCGAAGAAGGTAGCGGCAAAAAAGGCGGCACCAAAAAAGACGACGGCAAAAAAAGCGACGCCAAAGAAGACTGCGGCAAAAAAGAGAACGACCAAAAAAACCGCCACAAAAAAGTAAGTACAAAAAAAACCGCACAACGGCTTGCGAAATTTCTTACAGGAACCGCGATCTGTTGTGTGGTTTTTTTTATTCGCTTTTAGTAAAAGAATGACCCGCCGCCAACAGGAGCCGGGCGGGGAGACTCACCGGAACTACAGACCTTCTAATTGAGTTTAGCGGTTAAATAAACTCTAACTCAGCCCCTCAAGCTCGTTTAACTGCTCCTTGGTTCCAAGCGCCACAAACCTGTCCCCGCAATCTACAACCGTATCGGGCGTAGGGTTAATAATCATCAGCCTGTTATTCTTCTTTTTCAGAGCGAGTATATTCGCTCCTGTCGCGCACGTACGCCTGACATCGTGCATAGACTTGCCTACAAAGGGCGACCTGTCGTCTATTATTACCTCTTCCATCAATAGCTCAATCTCTTTACTGTGCATTACCACATCGAGAAACTCGACTACGGTCGGCCTAAGCAGAAGGCTCGCAAGCCTTCTACCGCCCATGCTGTACGGAGAGAGCACCCTGTCGGCTCCGGCCTTAACAAGCTTATACTCCGATTTTTCAAGATTGGCCCTGCCGACAACAAATAACTTCTCATTCAACCCCTTGGCGCTAAGCACTATATAAACGTTATCGGCATCCGTATCCGTTGCGGTAACAAGGCCTTTCGCGCGCTTTATACCGGCCTCTTCAAGCACCGTATCGTTAGAGGCGTCTCCCTCCACGCAGATCCATCCATGATTCACGCACTCTGTTAACGAGTCCGCATTGCAGTCGATTACAACAAAGGGCACCTTCTCTCTTTCGAGTTCAAGCGCTACCTGCATACCGACCCTGCCGAAACCGCAGACGATATAATGCTCTTTCAGCGCGTCTATTCTTCTCTTCATCCTGTTCCTCCCTAATGCCCCGGAGAACTCACCGGAGACCACGAACTCTGTAATACTCGTTATTATATAAAGGAATGTGGTTACGCCAAGAATAATCAAAACCACTACAAAGATACGGCCCGCCGGATGAAGCGGGTGCACTTCCGCGTACCCGACCGTTGAGATTGTAAGTATCGTCATGTACAGGGCATCGGAAAATGTCCAGCCCTCAACGGCCATAAGCCCTATGATACCAAAAGCCGTAGTGGCAAGAAGCAGCAGGGCGATTCTTCTCGCCTGCCACTTCCAACCCCGTTCATATTTTCTGCCGAGCCGCTTAGAAATTTCCGCCCCCTTTTACTTTATTCTTAAATAATTCTACCATAAAAAAATAGAAAATAAGCTCAGGATTTTTTCTCACAACGGATAAAAAAATACGACAGAGCGGAAACCGTCTCTATTAACGGCTACATAAAAGTATCTAACTGGTAGTATAGAAAACCGCACACAGACAGCCTGATGTTGAAAAAACAGAAGACGGCGGAAGAGGAAGGTGGCGCTTAAGGGGTAATGTTGGCAACGCAACACCTTTGGATTATAGCCGAAGCCCTTGAGGCCGCAAAAAAAATACTTAAGGCGGGAAGCCCCGGTTGTGCTCTACCGAAGAGACTTTAGCAGAGCGCTTTCTTTATCGCTATAGTAACCGCTCTGCCCGATAACGATATGGTCGATAACCCTGAGGTTAACAGCAACGGCCGCTTTTTCAAGCGCGACGCCAAGCTCAATGTCCGCGCTCGAAGGTGTCGGGTCGCCGCTCGGGTGATTATGCACGAATATTACAGAGCTTGCCCTGTGAGCAATAGCAAGCTCAATCGCTTTCCTCGGATAGACGGCGGTACGGTTTATGGTTCCCTCGTGCAGTGTCTCTACCGTTAAGAACAGACCCTTTGAGTCGAGGTAAACAGCGAGAAATTTTTCTACCCTCTCGGCTGAGAGAGTCAGGTGCAGATAATCGATAAGGCCGGAGTACGGCTCGACCCCCCTGCCTAATAAAGAGCCGAGCATATAAGCTCCGGCGCACTCTTTTAACAACAGCAGAAAAGTAGCCGCGCTTTCGCTCATTTCACTCGCGGACAGTTCATCACGGGTTGCGTCTATTACAGCCCTGAAAGAGCCGAACCGGTCAAGAAGCTCCCCGGCGTCCGGCCTTACATCCGCGCAAGAGGTTCCGTAACAGAGCAGTAAAGAGAGTTTTTCGAACTCGTCAAGGCTCTTCAGCGAGTTTATACGGAATTTGCTCTTAAGCCCTCTTTTAAACTCAATGCCCGTGTCCGCCATGCTCTACCAGCCGGACTTGTCTTGCGGTTTTTTACGTCTCTTCGGCGCACCGATAGTCCCAACCTTGTGGCCGCCTTTAAACTTAAGGCCGCGCGACTTATAAACCTTCTGCGCGGAGTGGCACTTAAAACAGTTTCTTGTCGGAAAAGCAACCCTGTCATGGCACCTTCCGCAATACTCGCCGTCCCATATCTTGTTCATGGTAATCGGGTTGGCGCCCGCCTGCATCTTAAAAATCTTAGGGTGGCAATTGCTGCACTTGAGCCAGACAGTATGCTGGGCATGCGGGAAAACCACGTCGGGCATGAACTTGCGTTTGACCTTGCGCAGTATATCCATATCTAAAACCATACCCGGTTCTCCGCCACCGGCTATTGTTTCGCGCGGTTTTATAAGGCCGTCCTTTATCGCCTTGGCCCAGTCCACAAAGCCGTACGAGTCCTTTGGCAGATACTCAAGCGAAACCACGTCCGGCGAGCCGTCTATCAATCCGAACTTGTTGCGCTTGAGTTGCCCGGGTTCGCGCATATAGATGTGCCGGCTCCTGTCGGCCGGAGCCGGCTCCATAATATACTCGGCGGCCTGCGCAACTGCCGCGCCGGCCATACCGCTAAGAAGCAGCACGGCGATTATATACTTTATAGAGTTAGTAAGCATCTTCGCACTCTCAACCTATAAGCTCTTTTTTTCTCCAGTGCAAACGGGCGCGGCATATCCGCGCAACTAAAAACATCAGGCATGCTCTCTATCGTCGAATCCAAACTTTTCAGCGCAGTACGGACACGCGATCCACGTCGAGTCGCGCGGCTTGGCGCAACCCGGACACTCAAGCACAAGGGCGTTATCGCAGGAAGGACAGTACTCCATACCGTCTTGCACCGGCTCTTCGCAGTGCGGACAGACCATTCCGTCGCCGGACTCTGCGCTCTCGCCGCCCTTGGAAAAGTAGACAACACGGGTAAGCTCCTCTAAAGAAGTCTCTCCTGCTATCACCTTACGAACTCCGTCCATATGCAACGGGTTCATGCCTCCCTCGATAGCGGCCTTAACAAGGTCGTGCTCAGGCGCGTCCGTAGCGACCAACGACCTGAAATGGTTGTTAACGCTAAGCACCTCGAATATACCCATACGTCCCGAATAACCGCTTCCGTTGCAACTATTGCAACCAACCCCCCTGTAGAGCTTTTCCGTATCGGCAAAGAGAGTGCCGTAACGATCAATCTCCTCGGCCTTCGGACTGTACGACTCTTTGCACTCCACACATATTTTTCTTACAAGCCTCTGCGCCACTATGCCGTTTAAAGCTGTCGATATCATGTAACTCGGCACGTCGAGGTTCTTTAACCGCACCACTGAACTTACGGCGTCATTAGTATGGAGCGATGAAAAGACAAGGTGTCCGGTA
>JAJRYL010000183.1 GCA_024275855.1 Deltaproteobacteria bacterium | reverse complement strand
CGGATACTATATCAGTAAACCTCCCACGGCAGACGCCGGGACTCTCTTTCGGTTACAAACATTTCGCTTCAGGTATACAGACAGCCTGTTTTACCACTGACACAACTCCGGCATTACCGGCTTGAATAAAGAGGTCTGTTTAAGGCCGCCATACAAGCTTTGGCTCTCTTGCCGCGCGTGTCTCGTCTACGCGCGAGATCTTGGTAGCGGTCGGGGCGTTCAGCAGCTTCTCCGGGTTCTGCTTCGCCTCTTCGGCTATAGCCTCCATTGCGGAGATAAAAGAGTCGAGCTCGGTCTTGCTCTCGGTCTCGGTCGGTTCTATCATCATAGCCCCGTTTACGACGAGCGGAAAGTAGACGGTCGGCGGATGCACACCGTAATCGATCAACCGCTTGGCTACGTCCATTGTAGTAACGCCAAGCTCTTTCAACCCCGAGTCTGAAAAGACAGCCTCGTGCATGCACGGCTTGTCGTCGTGTGCAAGGTCGAAGGTAGGTTTAAGAGACTCTTTAATATAATTGGCGTTCAGTATAGCGATTTCGCTTACCCGTCTCAGCCCTTCGGGCCCGCAGCGCCTTATATAACCGTACGCCCTTACCATTATGGCGAAGTTGCCGTAAAAGGCCTTTAAACGGCCAATGCTGTCGGCAGAACCGTACTCAAAGGAGTAGATGTCGTTACCGTCTGTCTCCTCTTTTTTTATTCTCGGCACAGGAAGATATTTCGCAAGCCCGCCCTTTACAGCCACGGGGCCGCTGCCCGGCCCGCCGCCTCCGTGCGGTGTGCTGAAGGTCTTGTGCAGGTTCAACTGAACGACGTCTACGCCGAGGTCGCCGAGACGCACAAGCCCCATAAGGGCGTTCATGTTAGCGCCGTCGCAAAAGACGAAACCGCCCCTGTCGTGAACTATAGAGGCTATCTCTACGATGTCGTGCTCGAAAAGACCGAGCGTATTCGGGTTGGTCAGCATTAAGGCGGCAACGTCAGAGTCCATTGCCTCTTTTATCGACTCAAGCGTAAGGCAGCCGTCTTCGCCGGACTCTATCTTTACGACCTTGAATCCGGCAAGGTGCGAACTTGCGGGGTTGGTGCCGTGCGCAGTATCGGGAATCAAGATCTTGCTTCTGCTCTCGCCCCTGTCGCGCAAGCATTTGGCTACCATCAACAGGCCCGTAAGCTCGCCCTGCGCTCCGGCTGAAGGCTGTAGCGTTACGGCGTCCATTCCCGTTATCTCGGCTAAATCTTTTTCGAGTTCGTACATCAGTTGAAGCGCGCCCTGGGCCAGGCTTTCGTCGAGGTACGGATGCAGCGTAGTGAAGCCGTCTAACCGGGCTATGTCCTCGTTGACCTTCGGATTGTACTTCATGGTACAGGAGCCGAGCGGATAGAAGCCGGTCTCAAGGCCGAAGTTCCACTGCGAGAGGCGTGTATAGTGGCGCACCACGTCAAGCTCCGAGATTTCCGGCAGAACGGCAGAATCGAAACGTCCGTCCGACACCGAACCCGAACGCAGAAACCGCTTAGGGATAAGCGCGGACATATCGGCCTTCGGCACGTCGTGCGCAACCGGGCTTACACCACGGCGGCCCTTTACGGAACGCTCGAAGAGAATAGGCTCTTCCATTACAAGCCCGGTTGTTCCGACTCTTTTCATAATAAGTAACCTATAAATAAAACGTCGCTGAATCATTCAGAGACGACGAATAAAAAGTGCGATTTATCGTTTTCTCATAACTTCAAAAACTTACGGTTAGCGAAAAAAAAGACACTTCCATGTGTCGCGCGAAGGTCTGAGTGAATAAGACCTTTTTTTAAAAAAACTTTTTTAAAAAAATCATAAAGCTACCGTGCCGAACTCTTCGATAACGGTAGAGAGGGTTTCGGCGAAGTTATCGATTTCCGTTACCGTGTTGACTTCGGTTGCCGTAACAAGCAGGTGCGCGCCAAGCTCCGGATAGAACCGGCCAAGCGAAAGACCGCCGCTTATGCCCTTTTTCAGCAGCGCCTTTAAGATAAGCGC
The DNA here is from genome assembly GCA_024275855.1 of Deltaproteobacteria bacterium. Lineage (GTDB taxonomy): Bacteria > Desulfobacterota > GWC2-55-46 > GWC2-55-46 > JADFVP01 > JADFVP01. The sequence goes on along the minus strand of JAJRYL010000183.1, from coordinate 956 downwards.
CGGGTCGATACTTAAAGAGATTACGAACTCGTTGAATGTAGGGGCGGCAAACGCGGCCTCTACGCCTTCGATGCTTACGAGCCTCTTTTTCAGGTACGCCGCCTTAGATAAATTAAGGTGCGCAAGCTCGCTAAGGCCGGTCTCGCCTAAAAGCGCCAAATGCACGGAGGCGGCAAGTGCCGTAAGGCCGTGGTTGGTACAGATGTTTGAGGTAGCGCGTTCGCGCCTTATGTGCTGTTCGCGCGTGGCGAACGTAAGGCAGAAGGCGCGTCGGCCTTCGGTATCCACTGTTTCGCCGACAAGCCTGCCCGGCATCTGGCGGATAAATTTATCGTGCGTGGCCATAAAGCCGAGGTATGGGCCGCCGTAATTGAGGGCGTTGCCAAAGGACTGGTTCTCTCCGACGACTATATCCGCGCCAACGCTTCCAGGAGACTTCAACAGCCCCAAGGTAACGGGTTCGTTGACCACGGCTACGAGCAGCGATCCGTTGGCGTGAACTACCTTCGAAATCTCCTCAAGCTCTTCAAGGGTGCCGAAAAAATTGGGGTGCTGAATTACGACACAGGCGGTGGTATCTGTCAGCGCGGCGGAGACGGACTCTACAGCCGTAACGCCGGATACCGGGTCGTACTCTATTTCAGAAATACTCCGAGGGGTTGATTGCAGATAGGTGCGGGTTACCTCGCGGTACTCCGGATGGAGGGCGCGGCTAACCAATACGCCATCCCTTTTACTGATACGCCTTGCCATTAAAACGGCCTCTGCCGTGGCAGAGGCTCCGTCGTACAAAGAGGCGTTCGAGACCTCCATACCGGTTAAACGGCTAACGAGGCTCTGGTACTCGAATACCGCCTGTAGCGTGCCCTGGCTCAACTCCGGCTGGTACGGTGTGTAGGCCGTAAAAAACTCGGAGCGTGAAATAATATGATCGACCGCCGAAGGAATATAGTGGG
>JAJRYL010000182.1 GCA_024275855.1 Deltaproteobacteria bacterium | reverse complement strand
CGGTTAAACGGCTAACGAGGCTCTGGTACTCGAATACCGCCTGTAGCGTGCCCTGGCTCAACTCCGGCTGGTACGGTGTGTAGGCCGTAAAAAACTCGGAGCGTGAAATAATATGATCGACCGCCGAAGGAATATAGTGGGTGTAGGCCCCGGCGCCCAAAAATACAGAAGAGACGAAGGTTCCGTTTACATGGCGGTTTTTTGCCGCAAGCCCGGCCATATCGGCTTTTAAAGCCTGCTCGGTTCTGCCCTCCGGCAGGTTAAGCAACCCCTTCACCCTGTACTCGGCCGGAAGACAGGTAAGCAACTCTTCTAAAGAACCGACATGCGCGCTCTTTAACATCTCGGCAATTTCGGTCTCTGTATGTGGTATATAAGGCACGGAGTCTACTTCTCTTCTTCTATGAACTGCTCGTACTCGTCAGCCGAAAGAAGCTCTTCGAGTTCGTCGATATTTTCAAGCTCTACCTTTATCAGCCACGCCTCGGTATACGGGTCTTCATTTACGGCCTCGGGCCCGTCTACCACCATGTCGTTAACCTCGGTTACCGGGCCGGTTACCGGAGAGTACAGGTCGGAGACAGCCTTTACGGACTCGACAACCCCGAAGGTTTCGCCACGGACAACAGAGTCTCCCTCTGCCGGCAGCTCCACGTAAACGACATCCCCAAGGGAGTCCTGCGCGTAATCGGTAATACCTATAACAGCCGTATCGCCCTCCAGCCTAACCCACTCATGCTCTTTGCTGTACTTTAAATCTTCCGGAAAATCCATTTATACTCTCCTTTTTTCGATATTTTTTATTTCATCAAGATAAAAACTCCGGCTCCAGACCCGGTCTATCCCTGAACTGAAAACCTGTCTCTACACATAAATATGAAAACAGGGCTTTGCGCCCTACCCTCTGTCACGCCTGTAAAAAGGCGTAACCACGACCTTGCACGGCACCATTCTCTTGCGTATCTTAACCGCAAGGCTCGTGCCCGGCCCGGTAAACTCTTTTTTCAGATACGCCATTGCTATGCCGCGCTTTAATACCGGCGAAAAGGTACCGCTTGTTACGCGCCCCACCGCCTCTTCGCCGGAATATATCTCGTAACCGGAACGCGGTACCCCCGCGCCCTCGACCATTATACCGGCAAGCGTCGCGCCTGTTGCACACGACGCCCGCTCTTTTAAGGCACGAGAACCTATAAACCCGTCTTTGCCTAGCGCGACAAATTTATTGAGGCCGGCCTCTATCGGGCCGTACTTTTTGGAAATCTCGAAACCGTAAAGCGAGTACCCCATTTCGAGCCTTAGCGTATCTCGCGCGCCGAGCCCGACCGGTTTAATTCCGTGTCCGTCTCCGGCGGCCATTAACGCGTCCCAGACTGTAGCGGCAGAGGCCGGGTCGATATAAATCTCTAAACCGTCTTCACCCGTATAACCCGTTCTTGAAAGAATAGCCGTGCTTCCGGCAACTAAGGTCTCTATAAAACGAAACGGTTTAATAGACGTAGCGTCTATTCCGAAGGCTATCTTAAAGACCTCTAAAGAGGCGGGGCCCTGAATAGCGATCTGCGCGAACTCGGCGCTTCTGTCTATTACATCTACACCGGCGCGCCCGTTCAGAGCCTCCAAAAGCCAGTTAAAGACCGAAGCTGTATTTATGGCGTTGGTGCAGAATAAAAATTTACCGCCGCCTATTCTATAGACAATAGTATCGTCTACAACGCCGCCGTCTTCGGTGCAGAGCAGCGTATACTGGCACTGCCCGTTTACTATTCGCCCAATGTCGTTGGTTATAACGTGCTGCACGGCGGCAAAGGCGCCGGGGCCAGACACCTCTATTTCGCCCATATGGCTTACATCGAAGATGCCGCAGGCCTCTCTAACGGCCATATGCTCTTCTACGACGCCCGTGTACTGAACCGGCATCCGCCAACCGGCGAAGTCCACAAAACGGGCGTTTAGCCGCTTATGCGTCTCATACAGCGCTGTTATTTTAGAGTCCAATATATTTTGCAAAACTTTACGGTACCGCACCGAAAGCAGAAACGGTTTTCGGCCACGGTGATTAAAAGATTAAAGAAGGTCTGATTTATTCAGACCTTCGTACGACACAGGAAAGTGTCGTCATTTTCAATGACTGTAAGTTCTTAAAAATGTGAGAAAAAGAACAATCACACTTTTTCTTTTTCATCTCTGAATAAGTCAGGGACGAATTATTCAGAGGTTCCTTAAAGACAGTTGCGCCGGGAGATAAGTGAATAACTCGGGACAGTCCGGACAGCGGAGTCGTTTTTATAAGATATAGAAGTAGAATTATTACTAAAAGCTAAAAAAATGTCAAAGGAAAAAACCGTATGCCGGAAACTCTTGAAAGTATGCGCCGCCGTTTCAAACCTTCTATTTAAAGAGAAACGCGCTTTGTGTACGGCCCGCGCGACATACCCCTTATTCTCTTGTTAAATAGTAAAAGGGCAAGTATAATCCAGACAATTACGCCTGATATTATAAACTGCGTCTTTTTCAACTCATATTTTTATAACAAAGCGAGGTAACAGTATGGCGAGGCCGATTACACTTAAAAGAAAAGCGAAAATAGTGGCTACAATAGGGCCGGTCTCCTCAAAGCGCGCCAATATAGAGGAGCTTATAAAGGCCGGGGTTAACGTTGTACGGCTCAACCTCTCGCACTCAACCTTAGCGGAGCACGCCGTCGTTATCTCTTACATAAAAGAGGTTTCGGCAAAACTGAATACCCATATAGCGATACTGCTCGACCTTCAGGGCCCGAAGATAAGAACGGGCTTACTCGTCGGCGG
>JAJRYL010000181.1 GCA_024275855.1 Deltaproteobacteria bacterium | reverse complement strand
GTGCGAAGAGTCGCCCTGGGCGGATAAAGAGTTAGAGGCCGCGGCCAAATGCGGCGTAACTATTTTACCCTACGCAGACCCGCGCTACCCCGCCCTGTTAAAAGAGATACCGGACCCTGCGCACCTTCTATATGTAAAGGGGCGCAGGTTAGAGCTTCTTTCGTCACCCTCTGTCGGGGTTGTCGGTACACGGCTCGCTACCGGTTACGGTAGAATGGTTTCCGAGAACCTCTCTCGCGACCTTGCCAACCTCGGTATAGTTGTCGTAAGCGGCGGCGCGCGCGGGTGCGACAGCGCCGCGCACAAAGGTGTTTTAAAGGCGGGCGGAGCGACTATAGCCGTATTGGGCACAGGGGTGGACATGGTCTACCCTAAAGAGAACGCCGGGCTTTATGAAGAGATTGCGCAGGACGGCCTGCTCGTTTCCGAGTTTCCAATGTCTACGCCGCCCGCGGTCTACAACTTTCCGCGCAGAAACAGGATTATTAGCGGTCTTTCGCTCGGTGTGCTGATTGTAGAGGCTCCTGTGCGTTCCGGCGCTTTAATGACCGCGCGTTTTGCGCTTGAGCAGAACAGGGAGGTCTTTGCGGTTCCCGGTTCGGTAACCTCGGAAAAGTCAAAGGGTGTTAACAGGCTTCTTAAAGAGGGCGCGGGGCTTGTGGAGTCCGCAGCCGATATTGTAGAGGCGCTAAGTTTAAGCATACTCGGCAACGCTTTAAAGGAGCAGCCGGGAAGAATCGGTTCTGAAAACGGGGAGGACGGCTCGGATGTTGAACCCGGCAGAGGCGAAGGAGTAACGGAAGTAACCCTCTCTCTTGCCCCTGAAGAAGAGCTGATATTCAGCTCTCTCGGTACCGAGGCAGTACAGATAGACACGGTTATAGCCGTAACAAAGCTTAGCGTTGCCGAGGTCTCAGTCGCGCTGCTCGGCCTTGAGCTTAAAGGGCTGGTAGAGCAGAGGCCGGGCAAGTTTTTTGTAAAGAGTTTTTAAAAAGTATTTATAAGAGGGAGCGTTTTAAATCTATGGGCAAGTCACTTGTAATAGTCGAGTCTCCAGCGAAGGCGAAGACGATAAATAAATTTCTCGGCAGCAAATATGTTGTTATGGCCTCAATCGGCCATATAAAGGATCTTCCGAAGTCGAAACTCGGGGTTGATGTAGATAAGGGTTTCGAGCCGCAGTACGTTAAGATAAAGGGCAAGGCAAAGACGATAAACGACCTTAAGAAGGCGGCAAAAAACGCGGACAGAATCTTCCTTGCCCCCGACCCCGACAGAGAGGGCGAGGCTATTGCATGGCACATAGCGAGCGAGGTTGATAAAGATTGCAGCAAGACGAGCCGCGTGCTCTTTAACGAGATTACCGAGAAGGCGGTTAAAGCCGCCATTAAGATGCCCATAAAACTTAACAGGAGCAAGTACGAGGCACAGCAGGCGCGGCGCATTCTCGACCGCCTTGTCGGTTATCAGGTAAGCCCTATTCTCTGGGACAAAGTGCGCCGTGGTTTAAGCGCCGGAAGGGTGCAGAGCGTTGCGGTGCGCTTAATCTGCGATCGCGAGAGCGCGATAAAGGCCTTTAAGCCCAAGGAGTACTGGAGCATTACCGCAGAGCTTGAGACGCCGGAGAAGAAGAGCTTCAGCGCGAAACTCGCCAGGTTCGACGGCAAGAAGTTAGAGGTAGGTTGCGAGGCCGATTCTTCAAAGATAGTGAGCGACTTAGAGGGCGCCTCTTTTGTCATTACGGACGTTACGGCAAGAGAGGTCAAGAGAAGACCGTCGGCTCCGTTTACGACTTCGAAGCTCCAGATGGACGCGTCGAGAAAACTCGGCTTCAGCGCCAAGAAGACGATGATGGTCGCCCAGCAGTTGTACGAGGGGATAGAGCTTGGCAAAGAGGGGCCGATAGGGCTTATAACGTATATGAGAACCGACTCCACGCGCCTTTCCGCCGAGGCGGTAGAGGAGGCGAGGCAGTTCATAAAAGAGATTTACGGCGCCGAGTTCCTGCCCGGCAAACCGGTTGAGTACAAGAGCAAGAAGAAGGCGCAGGACGCCCACGAGGCCATACGCCCTACATATGTCAGGTATCCTCCGGAAAAGATAAAAGGCAACCTTACCAAGGATCAGTCAAGGCTCTATACCCTTATCTGGAACCGCTTTATCTCGTGTCAGATGGCGCCGGCTATTTTCGACCAGACCCGCGCTTCGATAACCGCCGGAAGGTATATCTTTACCGCCGCCGGATCCGTTATGAAGTTCGCCGGTTTTATGGCCGTCTATACCGAGGCAAAAGAGAAGGAGGAGGTGGCGATAGATAAGGAGAGCGAGGGAACCGACGTAACGCTGCCAAGACTTGAAAAGGACGCTCGTCTGGGGCTTAATAAACTCTCTCCGTTACAGCACTTCACTCAGCCGCCGCCGCGTTTTACCGAAGCTTCGCTGGTAAAAGAGCTTGAGGAGAACGGGATCGGACGACCGTCCACCTATGCCGCAATTCTTTCTACGGTGCAGGACAGGGGGTATGTCGAGAAGGAGCAGCGGCAGTTAAAACCGACCGATCTCGGCGTGTTGGTAACGGAGATGCTTGTAGAAAATTTTCCTGATATTTTAAATGTCGAGTTCACCGCGAGAATGGAAGAGGAACTCGAT
>JAJRYL010000180.1 GCA_024275855.1 Deltaproteobacteria bacterium | reverse complement strand
CGCGAACCACAGGTGCATCTGCGCTGCCAGCCATACCGTGACCCTCGGGCTGACACCCTCTACCTGCGGATAATCCCCGGCCTTTAAAACAGGCGCCGGCCTCCCCTTTTTCCTAAACCTCTTCGCCTTTAAAGCCCTGTAAGACTTAATTACTTCCGGGGTTTTCTCTTTAGACGACACGCTTTCGTTAACGGACGAAACTCTCGCGCCTCTCTGTACCGTATCGCCGGAAACTCCGGCGGCAGTAGCGGTATTGGCAAAAACCATAAAAAGAGAGGCGAACAGGAGGAGTAGAAGAAGGCCGGAAATTCTAACAGCCCCTCTTATATTGTGTAGTTCCATGCGGTAGACAGTACCTTTCAAAACAGCATTCAGTATAAAAAAATAGAGGTTAGCCCTCTTCGAGCCACTACCCTGCTCTACCCGTGATAGAACAGGCTTAAACCGCGCGCGCTGAAAAGCAGCGCGTCGATAGCGAGAAAGAGGAGCGCAAACGGGACAAAACCTATAACAAATGAAATAAGACTCTTCATAACAGAGAGACCTCGCGAACGGCTTTAAAGTGACTTTTCGTAATGTCGCACACGGTGCTTTACAGCGAGGCTGACCTACCCGCCGCTCATAGAGCGCAGAGCCTGTTGACAATCGTATGCGTATGGCTTATTCTCATAAGCATGCCAAAATTCCGGTTAAAAAATGCCGCCCCAGTCGATATCCTAATACTTTTGGGGGCTTTTGTAAATCTGCTTGTTATCGGGCTTTTTGTAACTGCCTACATAATAAAATAACCATGTGGTACGCACGTTATGGACAAGTTGGAACCGGCGCTTGTGCTCGGAATAGGCAATATCTTAATGGGGGACGACGGTCTCGGTGTACGCTTCGCGATGGCCTTTGAGCGAGACTACCTTCTGCCTCCCGGCGTAACGGTCTTTGACGGAGGCACCGGCGGACTCGCTCTCTTGGAACTGATTCAGGGGTTCGCGTCTATTATAGTAATAGACGCGGTAAACGCAACAGGCGCGCCCGCAGGGACAATTCTTCTCTTCAAAGACGAAGAGCTTAGCGAAGCCAAGTTACCTGCCAGGCCGACAGCGCACCAGATAGGGCTTGTAGAACTTTTAAAAACCGCGCGCTTTACCGGTTACGCTCCCTCTGTCCGCCTGATCGGCGTAGTGCCCGAACAGATCTGCGCCAAAACGGTTTTAAGCGGTACAATAAAGAACTTAACCCGGCAAGTGACGACTATAATAGCGGACGAACTGAACCGGCTCGGTATAGAGTGTAAACGCAAGGCCGCCGTAAAATGCATGAGATATCACTAATCAAAACTATCCTCGAAACCGTAAAGAAAGAGATGACCGTATGCGGCGCGAAAAAGCTCAATAGCATAACGCTAAGGGTCGGCACGCTTACCGCTGTAGAGCCAGTTGCTCTTCGCTTTGCCTTCAACTCTTCTATCGAAAAGACGGATATGCAAAACGCCGTTCTCGAAATAGTAGAGTCTAAACTCAAAGGGCGATGCAGGGATTGCGGCACAGGATTCAATATGACCGAACTCGATTCCCTATGCCCTATCTGCGGCGGCGGCGACGTAAAAAGAGTTTCGGGAACGGAGCTTGATATAATCTCCATAGACGTAGACTAAGGTCTATGCGTAAGGACGGCGGGCCATGCGATGCACGAAATAAATATAGAAAAGAAGATCCTTATGAAAAACGACGAGATCGCCTCCGGAACCCGGCTCGCCTTTAGAAAAATGGGCATCTTCGCTATCAATATGGTCAGCTCACCAGGCTCCGGCAAGACGTCCATCATAGAGGAGAGCGTAAAAAAGCTCGGAGTAAAGGCCGGAGGAATAGCCGTAATCGAGGGAGATCAAGAGACCGAACTCGACAAAAAACGGATTGAGCGGTGCGGTGTTCCGGCGCATCAGATCACCACCGGCAGGGCGTGCCATCTCGACGCCGAAATGATCTGCTCAGCGCTTGAGTGGGTAATGGACCAGAAGAACCTTAAGCTGCTGATCATCGAAAACGTCGGCAACATGGTCTGTCCGGCGGAGTACGACCTTGGCGAAGAGATGATGGTCGTTATACTGAGCGTTGCCGAAGGCGACGATAAACCGCTAAAGTATCCGGCGCTCTTCAACGCCGCCGACGTTCTGATAATAAACAAGATAGACCTGACCCCTCAGACCAACTTCGACATAGAGCGCGCAAAGAAAAACGCCTTGAAGATCAACCCCGGTCTCAAAATCTTTACCACATCGTGCACCACCGGCGAAGGCATAACCGAGTGGTGCGCCTTTATCGCCGGACTTGCCGCAAAGGGCACCGAGGTAAAAGAGTAACCCCCCGCATGCTCTTATAAACGGCACAGCTTAAGGGTAGAACTACCGGGCGGTAATCGTTGGTTTCGGTTTTCAGCCCGTCCCCTTAATCATCACCTGAGAGGAGCCCGGAGCTTGGCAGACAAAACGCCCGAACGCAGACACCTCCAGATAAGCGGCACTGTTCAGGGTGTCGGTTTCAGACCCTTTATCTACAATCTCGCGCGCGGATTCGGCCTTACCGGATGGGTTAAAAATAACAGGGGCGGGGTTGAAATCGAGGCGCAGGGCAAAGAGGTAGATCTCTTTGT
>JAJRYL010000011.1 GCA_024275855.1 Deltaproteobacteria bacterium | reverse complement strand
TTGGATTTAGGCGGTGTAAGTTACGCCTTTAACGAAGAGCTTCAGAGTCCGGCGGTCTTTATCTACGACGGGCACGCCGGAGGAATAGGGCTTTCGAGGCGGGGTTTCGACTGTTTTAACGAGTGGCTCCGGGCGACGTACCGGTTGATGGAAGAGTGCGACTGCGAGGTCTCCTGCCCGTCGTGCACGCAGGACTCTAACTGCGGCAACAATAACGACCCGCTCGACAAGAGGGTGGCAATGGCGGTATTGGAAGACTGGCTCGGTTACTATACGAAGTAAAAAAAGTTTATCTGCCCCCTGCCATTAAAAAAATCAGCGCAAAGAGTTCAAGAGCAGCTTGCGAAATCTTCTCTCTTTTTTAAGAAACCATTCCCGGCTCTGCGCCTCGGTTCGTGTATCGTAACGCTCGGCATACAGAAGAGTCCACTGCCTGCCCCGTGTAGAGCGCGCGCCTTTCGAGCAGTTGTGGGCCGACAGGCGGCGGCCCAAGTCTACCGTCCAACCGACGTAAGTCCGCGGCCCACCGGCGCCGTCGCTTCCGAGCACGTAGACGTAACCGAACTCTATCGTATTCGGCGCTGGTTCTTCTTCCGTAATAAACTCTTCTCTATCGGGCTTACCGGTTCCGGTTTTATCTTTTGTCATATAAGAGTCCAAAAAAATAATTTACTGATTTGAAGAACCCCGGACAGTATCCGGAGTTTCAACTGAGCAATAAAAAAACCCCGCACCGGTTATGGTACGGGGTTTCCGGAAAGCTAAAAGTTAAAGCTCTCTCGAAGTCGGCTCGAACTTTGCGCTCTGATCTTCGGTGTCGGGCTCTACGGTAGAGAGTATCCGTACAAGCTCTTCTACCACAGCGTCTCCCATTTCAGAACACGTTACCTCTTTAACGCCCTCGGCCCCTTCATACATTATGTCTTTCGTTCTCAGTCCTTTATCAAGAACCGCCTCGACGGCGTCTTCTATTATTACGGCGGCCCTGTCGAGGTTAAAGCTGTAACGGAGCATCATAGCGGTAGAAAGGATCATGCCTATGGGGTTGGCTATGTTCTGTCCGGCAATGTCGGGCGCGCTTCCGTGAATCGGTTCGTACATAGCACGGTTGCGGTTAGGCCCGAGGCTCGCCGAACCGAGCATGCCTATGGAACCTGTAAGCATGGCCGCCTCGTCCGAGAGAATATCGCCAAAAGTATTTTCGGTTACTATTACGCCAAACTGCTTCGGGTTTCTTACAAGCTGCATAGCGCAGTTATCTACATACATGTGGCTAAGCTCAACCTCAGGATAGTCCGCCGCTACGTTGGTAACTACCCTGCGCCACAGTTCGGAACACTCCAGCACATTGGCCTTATCTACACTACAGAGTTTTTCTCCGCGCATCTTCGCTACCTCGAAAGCGGCAACGGCAATACGCTCAATTTCTTCGGTAGTATAAACCATTGTATTGAAACCGCGCTCCTGCCCGTCGGGCAGGCTCTCTATGCCCTTCGGTTCACCAAAGTACATGCCTCCTGTAAGCTCTCTTACAACCATTATATCCACGCCTTCTATAACCTCGCTCTTCAAAGTAGATGCGTCAACAAGCGAGTTATAAATTTTTGCGGGGCGGAGATTTGCGAAAAGCTGCAACTCTTTTCTCAACCTTAAGAGCGCGCGCTCCGGCCTGAGGTCGTACTCGACACTCTCCCACTTCGGCCCGCCTACTGCGCCAAGCAGCACGGCGTCACTTCTAAAAACCTCGTCGAGCACCTCTTCCGTCAACGGGGTTCCGTGCTTGTCGTAAGAGCAGCCACCGACAAGCTGCTCGTTGAATGTCCAGTAGATATTGAAGTTGCTCTTTACCGTCTTCATAACCTTAACGGCTTCGGCCATTATCTCCGGGCCTATACCGTCTCCGGCAAGTACTGCGACCTTAAAACGCTTCACCTCTAAAACTCCTTCTCTAAGTGTCTATTCAACAAATAAAAGATATCTGATAACGTAGAGCTTGTCAGGCCCCTGCAAGTCCGTCTCCGGTTACTCTGCCAAGCGCCTCTAAAAAAGAGGCCACTCCGGTATATGGAATAACTACCGTGGAACGGCGGTCATTGGAGAGTTCGGCAATCTGTATAAACTGTCCGCCCTCGTTCTCTCTAAGGTCGATAAAGAGGGTTTTGTTCTCTATGTGCAGTTTCTCGCTCATAAGAACAGTGCTCTTGGTTGCCTCGTTCTTCATACAAGCCCCCTCTTTTTTATAGAGTTCATTAAACCGCCTGCCTTGACAAGCTCCTGCATAAAGGGTGGAACAGGGCTTGCTGTAAAACTCTTTTTCCGCGTAACGTTTGTTACCGTTCCGGTGTCCATGTCAACTTCTACAATGTCTCCGGGTTTCGTGATCTTAAAAATCCCGTCGCATTCGAGAATCGGCAGCCCCATATTAAAGGAGTTGCGGTAGAAGATGCGCGCAAAACTCGGAGCTATTACGCACGAGATTCCACAACCCTTAAGGGCTATAGGCGCGTGCTCGCGAGACGAACCGCAACCGAAATTTTTGTCGGCGACTATAATATCGCCCTTCTTAACGTTCGGCGCAAACGTAGGGTCTTCATGCTCCATGCAGCTTTTCGCCAACTCTTCGGGGTCGGTAGTAGTCAGGTATACTGCCGGAATTATCTTATCGGTATCTATGTCCGAGCCAAACTTCCAAACACTTCCCTTGAATTTCATCTAACTGTCCTTTCGTAAAAATAGCGGGCGCAAATTCAGGATTTACCCGCACATACGTTTATCACTAAATTTAGAGCCGCTTGCACACAGGAAAAAACCCGTCGCGATTTAAAAAATAACCGCCAGCCTATTTATTATAAACGGAATTTACTACCGCTTGCGCACGTAAAAAAGTGTGCGCAATAAATATACCCACCAGCCTATTTATTTAATTGAAACTTAGAGCTACTTGTGAGCACGTAAGAAAGTATGCACGATATTAAATACCCGCCCGCCCAACTTTATTTAATTGAAACTTAGAGCCGCTTGCGTACGCTTATATACTGTAGCGTAGCGTGTTTCGTAAAGGTTCTTTTAAAAGCCCCGAACCCGCTCTCTCTAAGCAAGGTCTGAATGTCGAGATCGAGCCACTCCCATATCGTGTCCGGTTCGGTAAAGGTAAAAAAGAGTTTTTGATAAAAGGCCCTTCCTTTACCGGCCTTATGAAAATCGAGTATAACCAGCCGACCCTCTTTTTTTAAAACCCGGCAGACCTCTGCAAGCACTCTCTTTACTTCGCGCGAAGCAATCTCGTGCAGACCGAGAGAGATTATAGCGGTATCGAAAAGCTCACCTTCAATCGGCAGCAACGAGGCGTCGGCCTGAATAAGGTTTACGGCACAGCCGCTCTTTTTCACCTTCTCTTTCGCTACGCCAAGCATTCCGGCGGACAGATCCACAGCAGTTACTTTTGCGCCTTTTTCCGATGCCTGAAGAGAGAGGGTCGCGGTTCCGGCGAAAAGCTCAAGCACTCTTCTCTCTTTCAGCGGCCCGGCAAGCTTTAAAAGAGCCTGCCTTAAAGTCCGCTCGCCACCGGCAAAATAGGCGATCATGAAGAAACCAAGATCGTAAACCGGGGCGAAAGGGTCGAATCTACTTTTTTTTACCGGCCCTTCATTTGACACGGCAATATGGCATCTCGCCCTCCGATTCGGTTACCAGCTTGTGCTTCTTTCAACACGGCAACACGGCAACACGGCCTGACGGTCTCGAAGCATAGGTAACGGCCTTTTAGATAACTCGTATAACGGGGCCGCCTACCTTCTGCTTTTAGAAAGCTCGTCCGGGTGCGCTATTCTGCCCTTTACCGCCGTAGCCGCCGCTACCGCCGGGTTCGCAAGGTATACCTCGCTCTTCGGGTGGCCCATTCTGCCTACAAAATTCCTGTTGGTCGTCGTAAGCGCCTTCTCCCCTTCGGCGAGTATACCCATGTGTCCGCCGAGGCAAGGCCCGCAGGTCGGAGGGCTGATTATCGCGCCCGCCTTTAAAAATGTCTTGAAGTACCCAAGCTCCATAGCGTCGGAATATATCTTCGGGGTCGCCGGAATTATAATAAGACGAACGTGGTCAGAGACCTTCTGCCCCTTGAGCAGTTTAGCGGTCACCTTTAAATCTTCGAGCCTGCCGTTGGTGCACGACCCTATCACCACCTGGTCTATCCTTATCTTCGCGGCCTTCGATATATTTTTCGTATTCTCCGGCAGGTGCGGAAAGGCGACCTTAGGTTCTATGTCGGCACAATTATACTCGCGCACCTCCGAGTACTCGGCATCCGGGTCGGAGGTGTAGAACTTGTACTTACGTTCAGCGCGGCCCTTTACGTACGTCTCTGTAGTGGCGTCTGGAATAATTATACCCGACTTCGCTCCGGCCTCTATCGCCATGTTGCACATAGAGAGACGGCTGTCCATGCTGAGCCTTTCGATTGCCTTGCCGGTAAACTCCATAGCTTTGTATAACGCGCCGTCAACGCCTATGTCGCCGATGATATGGAGGATAAGGTCTTTGCCGGTTACCCACTTGTTGAGCCTGCCTTTAAAGACGAACTTAATCGTTTCAGGCACCTTGAACCAGATTTCGCCCGTAATCATAGCGGCGGCAAGGTCGGTTGAGCCGACCCCCGTTGAAAAGGCTCCGAGCGCGCCGTAGGTACAGGTGTGAGAGTCCGCGCCGATTACGACATCTCCGGGCACGACAACGCCCTGCTCCGGCAAAAGCGCGTGCTCTACTCCGGCTTAGCCGCCGTCGTAGTAGTGCGTAATCTTCTGCTCGTGGGCGAACTCGCGCAGCACCTTGCACTGCTCTGCCGACTTTATATCTTTGTTGGGCGTAAAGTGGTCCGGCACCAGCACAACCTTTTTACGGTTGAATACCTTTTTAGCGCCGACCTTTTTAAACTCCTTAATAGCTATCGGGGCGGTTATGTCGTTGCCGAGCGCAATATCAACCTTGGCGTTTATCAGCTCTCCGGGCGTTACGCTTTTTCTGCCGGCGTGCTTCGCAAGAATTTTTTCCGTTATGGTCATCGGTATCATTGGTATGTAAATCTCCTGTTCTTTTTTACTGCGATCTAAAAAACCGAGCCGCCCTATACAGTGGCGCTCTCTCTTTTAATATGCTCAAGCCTGTTAAGGGCATTGATATACGCCTTGGCGCTCGCTAAGATTATGTCGGTGTGCGAACCCTGTCCGAGGGCGATAAAGTTCCCCTCTTTAATACGTACAGTTACCTCGCCAAGCGCGTCAGTACCGCCGGTAATAGCGTTAACTACGTATCTTAACAGTTTCGACTTCGTACCGGTTATAGAGCTTATGGCCTTAAAGACGGCATCGACCGGCCCGTCGCCGATTACGGTCTCTGTCATAAGCGTTCCGCCAAGCTCTATACCTACCTCGGCCTCCGGCTGCGTTGCCGTACCGCTCTTAACGTTTATATTAACGAGTTTGAACTTGTCGTCGTAGTCGGCTCTTATCACCTCTTAGAGCACAATGGCCTCGATATCTTCGTCGAAGATCTCCTTCTTCTTATCCGCGAGAAGTTTAAAACGGGCAAAGGCCTTGTTGAGTTCGGTTTCGTCGAGACTGAAACCGAGTTCGACCAGCCGCTCTTTAAAGGCGTGGCGGCCTGAGTGCTTGCCCATAACGAGCGTCGATTTTGAGAGCCCTACGGATTCCGGCGTCATAATCTCGTACGTGCTCTTCTCTTTCAAAAGCCCGTCCTGATGGATGCCGGACTCGTGCGCAAAGGCGTTATCGCCAACTATTGCCTTATTGGCCTGCACGGTCATGCCGGTTATCGAACTTAACAGGCGCGACGACGGATATATCTGTTCGGTATTTACGTTGGTGTCGAGCCCGAGCAGATCTTTACGGGTCTTTAAGATCATTACAATCTCTTCTACACTCGCGTTACCCGCCCTCTCGCCGATTCCGTTTATGGTACACTCGACCTGACGCGCGCCGTTCGTAATCGCCGCGAGCGAATTGGCAACGGCAAGGCCGAGGTCGTTATGGCAATGCACTGATATTATCGCTGAACCGATATTGGGAACCCGGTCACGGATACCACGAATTAGCTTTCCGAAAGAGCCGGGCAGCGCGTAACCGACAGTGTCTGGAATATTTACCGTTGTGGCCCCCGCCTCTATCACCGCCTCCAGCACCTCCCAGAGATAGGCTTCCTCGGTGCGGGATGCGTCCATCGGGCTGAACTCGACATCGTCAACATAACTTTTTGCGTATGCCACCATCTCTACCGCGCGTTTTAACGCCTCGTCGCGGGTAAGTTTAAACTGGTGTTTAAGGTGTATGTCGGAGGTGGAAATAAACGTATGTATGCGCGGTTTCGGAGCGCCCTTTAACGCCTGCCACGCCGAGTCTATATCTTCTGGCTTGGCGCGAGCGAGCGAGCAGATGGTCGGCCCCTCTACCTCGTGAGCGATACGGCGCACCGACTCGAAATCGCCGGGCGAGCTGAAGGCGAAACCGGCCTCTATAATATCAACGCCGAGACGCGCGAGCTGTTTCGCTACGTTCATCTTCTCGTCAACGTTCATAGACGCTCCCGGAGACTGCTCTCCGTCGCGAAGCGTGGTATCGAAAATTCTAACTATCTTATCCATAATATACCTTCATTATTGCGTTCGTTATCTATGATGAAGCTTCAGTTCCTGCTTCTCTTTCAACCCGTCCTTAGCGGCCTTTGCTAAACGCTTGCGCCTTCTGTCGAGCAGCGTTGTAACGGGGCCAGACATTACGTATAGAAAAGAGAGGCTAAAGAGCATTAGCGGCGGCTCGGCAGCTATGGCTATAAGCAGAAAGATAGCGCCGACAAGCAGCCGAAAAGGCATACGCTGAGATAGATTAAGCTCTTTGAAACTGTGGTACTTGACATTACTTATCATAAGAAACGCGAGAAGATAGACGTAAATAAGAACAATTACATACTTTGAGACCTC
>JAJRYL010000179.1 GCA_024275855.1 Deltaproteobacteria bacterium | reverse complement strand
ATGTAGTCGAGCGAGTCGTGCATCCAGCCCATGTTCCACTTCATGCCGAAACCGAGCCCGCCGATGTGCGTGGGGCGCGAGACCATAGGCCAGTCCGTTGACTCTTCGGCGATTGTCTGAATGTCGGGGTAGGTACCGTAAACCGCCTCGTTCAGGCGGCGTAAAAAACTGATGGCCTCAAGGTTCTCTCTTCCGCCGAACTCGTTAGGTATCCACTCTCCTTCGTCCCTTGAGTAGTCGAGGTAGAGCATAGAGGCGACCGCGTCTACACGCAGGCCGTCTATGTGGTACTTGTCGCACCAGAAGAGCGCGCTTGAGATTAAAAAAGAGCGAACCTCGTTGCGCGAGTAGTTGAAGATAGCGCTGTGCCAGTCCGGGTGAAAGCCCTTCTTAGGGTCGGCGTGTTCGTACAGGTGCGTTCCGTCGAAGTACGCGAGCCCGTGGGCGTCGGTCGGAAAGTGGGACGGAACCCAGTCGAGTATAACCCCTATGCCGTTTTGGTGCAGCGTATCTATAAGGTACATAAGCTCTTCGGGCTCTCCGTACCGGGAGGTAGGCGAGAAGAAGCCTAAAGACTGGTACCCCCACGACCCGTAGAACGGGTGCGTCATAATCGGCAGCAGTTCTACGTGTGTAAACCCGGCCTCTTTTACGTAGGCCGTAAGTTCGGTGGCGAGTTCCGTATAAGTGAGGTAGCGGTTCTGTTCGTCGGAATTTCTTCTCCACGACCCTAAATGAACCTCGTAGACGGAGTACGGCGCGTCGAGGCTGTTCTTTTCGCCCCTGTTCGCCATCCAGCCGGAGTCGTTCCAGTCGTAGCTCAGGGTATGGACTATAGAGGCGGTCTTTGGCGGCCTCTCGGCGCACAATGCCATAGGGTCGGCCTTCTCCTGCTCATGGCCGTTGTACTTAGAGGCGATGTGGTATTTATATGCCGCGCCGTCAGTTATAGACGGAACAAAACCCTCCCATACACCCGTTGAGTCGTCTCTTGGCGAGAGCATGTCTACGCCTTCGCGCCAGTGGTTCCAGTCGCCGATAACGGAAACACGCTCGGCATTAGGAGCCCACAGCGAAAAATGCACGCCGGTTACGCCGTTAACAGAGCCTGTGAACGAACCGAGCTTGTTGTAGAGATTGAAATGGCTGCCCTCTTTAAAGAGGTAAGCGTCGTGCTCCGTAAAACGCTGCCGCTCTTTTTTTCCCGCCGACTCTCTTTTTTTCACTCTAACACCCGTTCTCTTAAAGTTTGTTATAAGGCGAACCAACATCGATACTTTAAAGTTAACAGAGGTGTGAGGTAAGTCAATCTTTTTCGGGTTACGGAGTACATATTTTTTTTACGTTCCTTTTTTTTACGCGACAGAACGGGGCCGAATAGGCCGGATCTTAAATTTGTGCCGCTACCGGAGAGAATACTCTTGAATTAACAGCTATGATAGAATATATTGATATTATTGGTCTATTGAAGTATTAAAGTAATTGGCACTGATGTTGCGGTAATCATTAATTACTTAAAATTTGAAATAGTAACTTTATGCTGTCTATTGTGCCATTAAGTTTATTTTACGAGGCGGACACCTCTGCTTCTGTCCGGCGGCGGCGAGGTTGCTTTTTTTTCTCAATATCAAAGTGTCGTTGATTTTAATCAATGCTTTTTTTATTAAATGTAGGTTATTACTGAAGGAGTATCAATATATAGGAAAATAGGATTGTAGTATTTCGAACAGTTTCGTGCGGATTTTGTACGCGGTCATGCTTTAAATCCTGAAGTTTCATGTAGCAAGAATTCCTAGGAGGGTGCAGTGCGTATTACTGAGATCAGGGTGCTGCCTGTAGACGGTGACGAGAAACTTAAGGCGTATGTAAGTATAAAAATAGACGATTGTCTTGCAATCAGGGACATGAAAGTAATTAAAGGCACAAGCGGTTTTTTTGTTGCTATGCCTGCGAAGAAGATGAAGGACGGCACATACCGCGACCTTGTTCATCCGCTAAACAGGTCAACACGCGAAGAGCTTGAGGCTGCCGTTATAGAAGAGTACCAGAAGGCGTGCGGCGAGAGTGCCGGGAGTACCGAAGATATTGTTCGGAGTATAGATATAAAGAGCAAGGCTCCCTGCTGAGACGTAAACCGGCCTGTTGCGGTTTAAGTGCTTTTCGGGTTTATCAAGGTCTGCCCGTCTGCCTGTCTTCTTTTTTTATAAACCGTAATAACGGTTTCAGCCCTAAAGTTAATAAACCGGACTTATGTCCGGTGATGGTTTGGCGCGAGGCCGTGCCGTATACCTGCGCGGCCTTGCGCTATTTAATACCGACAGACCCGCCTTTACTCTGTTCTCCTGCTCTTCCCCCTCTTTTTTTATCCCCTGAATATAGGTTTTCTGCTTGCCGTCTGTCTGACGAGTGCGTATAACTGTACTGAGTCTCCAACTGCGTAAAGCTAATTTTATCTATCCGGAAAACTCTCCGGCAAAGGCGCTCTTTATATGTCATACGTTCCGCTTGTTTACGGTACTCTCTTTTTTATCTTCGCACTCAGCCTCCATGTTCTTCTATGGCGGCTTTTGCGCCCGGTTAAAGATGTTCTTTCGCTCTTTATTCTCTTTGCCATCGTGCCCCTGTTTTCAATCGCTCTTTTATATCTGCCTCACTCGCCGTTTTTTAATTTGCGCCCGTACGGCATAATAGAACTGACAGGCGCGCTTCTCTGTTACTGCGCTCTTTACTGCGCTTATATAATGACCTATCCTGCTCTTCAGGCCCGTTGCCCGTCTCTTCGTATGGTTCTTTTAATTAAAAGGGCAGGCGGGGCGGGAATTAAGTTAGAAGAGGTAAGGGCCGGTTTTGATACCGCCGACCTTGTTACGAACCGGCTCGACGACCTTATCTCTTCCGGCCTGGTGATAAAAGATAAGGGCGTAGCTGGCGGGGCCTCGGCTATTGCCTACAGAGTGACTCCGCGCGGGTCTCTTCTGCTGAGGCCGTTTATGCTCTTCAGACGTTTTTTGGGCCTCGCCCCGGGCGAGGGATGATAAGGATAAGAGGAACCGCTGCCTGATGACCTTTACTGCAACATATGCGCCTGCTCTGCACCTTGTTATACTCGCGTGCGCTCCGGTGGTAATAGCGCTGCACCACTCGGCGTTGGCGCGCCTGAACCGCCTATTATCAAAACCGTACTCAAACCAGTCCGTCTGCCTTCTGTCCATACTCGTCTCTTCTGTGGCCGAAACCGTGCTGCTTCTCTTGTTCGGGCTTCTTGGCGGCCCCTCTTTTTTCCCGGCCCTGCTTTACTCGGCCACTCTTTACCTCGCGCTCGGTTATACGTACTTTCACCTCTTCAATATGAGCGAAACCGCGCGCCGTATACGCCTGCTGTATGAAATAGAGCGCTCTGGCGGCGTTTCGGGTTTAACGGTAAACAGCAACGCCGCGTCCGATATCCCGGCGGCCGATAAAAGCGTAACTACGCGCCTCGCGCGCCTCGAAGCGCTCGGACAGATTAATAGACTTAAGTCCGGCGCTTACGTTACCTCCGGCGTTACCCTGCTTTTTGGCGCACGAACAGCGCGTCTTTGGGGCCTTCTGATCGGTATCGATATTTTAACGGGCAGGTAACGGGTACCCCCTGTTTTCTTTAAATCTATTGAAGCGAGCCCGCTCGCTAATGCGGTTGATTCTATACCTGCGCTCTGGTAAAATCGCTCAGTCGGGCCGCTATGAGTATAGGAGTATAGTAAGATTGCGCCTGCACAAGCGCAATCATTGATGAGCGGCTAAAGTTGTAAGCCGTATGTGCGAAAAAGTTTATATAAGAAATAAACCAATTACTGGAGGTTTTATGAATATATGTGTAATCGGCACGGGTTACGTGGGGCTGGTAACAGGTACCTGCTTTGCCGACTTCGGTGTAAACGTGATCTGTGTCGATAATGACGTTAAAAAGATTGAGGCCCTTAAAAGGGGTGAGATACCTATATACGAACCGGGGCTCGAAGAGCTTGTAGGTAAAAACTCTAAAGAGGGTAGGCTAAGTTTTACAACCGACCTGAAGAGCGCTCTCGATAACGCGCTTGTTGTCTTTATCGCCGTAGGCACCCCGCCTAAAGAGGACGGCAGCGCGGATTTGTCTTATATAGAGGAGGTGGCGCGCACGATAGCCAAAAACCTTAACGGATATAAGGTAATAGTAACCAAGAGCACCGTACCGGTCGGAACCGGTAAAGTAATAGAAGAGCTTATTCGAAAGGAGTGCACTGGCGACCACGACTTCGACGTAGCCTCCAACCCCGAGTTTTTACGCGAAGGCTCCGCTGTCGAGGACTTTATGCGCCCCAACAGGGTAGTGCTCGGCGCGCGCACCGAGTCTGCCATAGCGATACTCAAAGACCT
>JAJRYL010000178.1 GCA_024275855.1 Deltaproteobacteria bacterium | reverse complement strand
TTTTTTTTAAACCTTTCACAAGACAGATCTATCCTGAAAAATAATATGAAGATAGCGGTGGATGCAATGGGCGGCGATTACGCCCCTTCGGTAGTTGTGGAGGGGGCTCTTTTGGCCGCGTCCGAGCTTGGCCTCTCTGTAGTTCTTGTAGGCGATAAAGAACTTATGGAAAAAGAGGCCGCAAAGCATAAAGTTGTGCCGGAGCTTGTCTCTTTTGTCTATACCACAGAGGTAGTGGCAATGGACGAAAGTCCTGCCAAGGCTATCAGGCAGAAGAAGGATTCGTCGCTCAGGGTCTGCTTTGAGCTTGTTAAAAAAGGTGCGGCGGAGGCGGTTGTCAGCGCCGGTAATTCAGGAGCCGCGCTCGCGGCCGGGGTCTTTCTCTTAAAGCGGTCGAAGGGCGTGGAGCGTCCGGCGATAGCCGTAAGCATGCCGACAAAAAAAGAGCCTGCCGTGCTTTTGGACGTTGGCGGCAACGTGGATTGCAAACCGTCGAACCTGGTTCAGTTCGCTATTATGGGCGACGTTTACGCGAGGTACGCCCTTAAAAGGTCGAACCCGAGAATAGGGCTTCTTTCTAACGGTGAAGAGGAGGCCAAGGGCAACGAGCTTACAAAAGAGAGCAACCTGCTGCTTAAGAGAACGCGGCTTAACTACATCGGGCACGTAGAGGGTGGCGACATCTTTGACGGAGATGTAGACGTTATTGTCGCCGACGGTTTTGTCGGTAACGTGGTGCTTAAGGTCAGCGAGGGGATTGTAGAGGCCGTTACCTCTATGTTGAAAGACGAGATTATGGCGAGCCTTCCGTCTAAACTGGGCTACCTTCTTGCCAGGGGCGCGTTTAAGAATTTGAAGAAGAACATAGATTACTCCGAGTACGGCGGCGCTCCTCTGCTCGGTATAAACGGTGTCTGCATAATAAGCCACGGCAGGTCTAACGCCAAGGCGATAAAGAACGCTATTGTCCGCGCGCACGAGTCGATTGAGGCACGGGTCAGCGAGCATCTTTCCCAAGAGATAAACAGAACCCCTGTACAGGAAGCCGCTAAGATATCGGGGGTGGAGTAACGTGGCCGTTACGCTAAGAGCGAAGATAGCAGGTACCGGTTCTTACGTGCCTGAGCGGGTCTTGAGCAACCGTGACCTTGAGAAAATGGTCGAGACCACGGATGAGTGGATAACCACCCGTACGGGTATTAAAGAGCGACGTATAGCACATGGCGAGACCAGCGCCGATATGGCGGCTAAGGCCGCCGAAAGGGCGCTTGGGAACGCAGGCGTATCGGCTTCCGAAATAGAGCTTATTGTAGTAGGCACCGTTACGCCCGACATGACTTTTCCTTCTACCGCCTGCTTTGTTCAGTCCCTGCTCGGTATAAAAGCCGGAGTGCCGGCCTTTGACCTTTCCGCCGCCTGTTCCGGTTTTCTTTACGCCCTTGACGTCGCTGAAAAGTATATAATCTCAGGCGTGGTGAAGAAGGCGCTTATAATCGGAGTAGACCGTTTTTCAAATATTATTGACTGGACCGACCGCTCAACCTGCGTGCTCTTCGGCGACGGAGCCGGGGCCGCCGTTCTTAGCGCCACACGGGGCAAGAGCGGAGTGCTGGCAAGCAACATCCACTCGGACGGGCGCAAGTGGAACCTGCTTTACGCGCCTAACCCGGTCAGAGATACGCCGTTTTGTAAAGAGACCGGCACAGACGAGAGAGAGAGCAAAGAAGAGCCCTTGCCGCCGTACCTTGCGATGTCCGGTAACGAGACTTTTAAGGTAGCTGTAAGGACTATGGTCTCCTCTATAAAAGAGGCTCTTAAGGCCGCAAAAATCAGACCCGAAGAGGTGGACCTGCTTATTCCGCACCAGGCGAACCAGAGGATTATACAGGCCACGAGGCAGAGGTTGAAACTGCCTGAAGAGTCTGTTTATATGAATCTCGACAAGTACGGTAATACCTCCGCAGGCTCTATTCCCATTGCGCTCGATGAAGCCAACAGGGAGGGACGTTTAAAACGGGGAGACGTTGTGCTCTTTGTGGCGTTCGGCGGCGGCCTTACGTGGAGTTCCGCTGCGGTGCGCTGGTAGGGCGCGCCAGTTTGATACTTGCCGGTCGAAAGAACTTTTACTTTGAAGAGTTGATGAAAGGAAGAGCGTTCAATGGGTAATATGTCGGGCTCGAAGAAGAAGAAAAAGAAGAAGATAAAAGTAGCGTTCGTCTTTCCGGGGCAAGGCTCTCAGGTTGTCGGCATGTCCAAGAGTTTTTATAACGTGCTTCCGTGGGCTAAAGAGGCGTATGGCGCCGCTGACGAGATACTCGGTTTTCCTTTAAGTAAAATAGCGCTCGACGGCCCCCCGGAAGAGCTTAATAAGACCGAGAATACTCAACCGGCTCTGTTAGTCGCAAGCTTAGTCGCGCTCGGTGCGCTAAAGGCCAGTTTTCCGATAGAACCGGTTATGATGGCAGGGCACAGCCTTGGCGAGTATACGGCGCTTGTGGCCTCCGGCGCGCTTCAGTTTACCGATGCGGTCAGCCTTGTCCATAAGCGGGGCCGTTTTATGCAGGAGGCCGTGCCAGACGGCACAGGGGCAATGGCCGCTGTGCTCGGTCTTGAAGCCCCGCGTGTAGAAGAGCTTTGCGAAGAGGCCACTGAGGGCGCTTCCGTTGTTGTGGCGGCCAATATAAATAGTCCGGCTCAGGTGGTTGTCTCAGGCTCTGCGGACGCGGTTGAGCGGGTTGGGGTTTTAGCCAAAGAGGCTGGCGCAAAACGCTTTATTCCGATCAAGGTAAGCGCCCCGTCGCACTCGCCGCTAATGGCCCCGGCCGCGCTTAAGCTTGCCGAAGAGCTTAAAGGCGTTGAGTTTTCGAGGCCCAATGTGCCGATAGTAACAAACGTAGAGGCCGAGCCTCAAACCGGTACCTCAAAAATTGCCGGCCTGCTTACCCGTCAGCTTACAAGTCCTGTGCGGTGGGTAGAGAGCATTCAAAAGATGAAGTACGAAGGGGTTGAGACTATTATAGAGATCGGTCCTGGCTCTGTGCTTACCGGCCTTATAAAACGGATAGACAAGTCTATACAGACCTATAACCTTTCGGGGGTTGAAGACCTTGGCGTATTGCTAAAGGTCTTTGGCGAAGCGCCGGAGCGTGGAGATAAGAGGTGGTAGAGGGGGTAGAGTTGTCGGCGGCCTGGAAAAAAAGTTTCTAAAGTGCTTGTAAAAGATGGTGGCCTGAAAAATAAAAATGCTGTAAAGTAAGGTGAAAGTAAGTTATATTTACTCTGTTGCTCGCCCTTACAGCGAGCACGGTATTAAATAACGGATATATTAGACGGTATGTATAGTATAGGGAGACTTTTATGCAGATAACAGGCAAGGTAGCGCTTGTAACTGGTGCCGGACAGGGCATAGGCAAGTCTATTGCACTTAAGCTCGCTTCGTACGGGGCCGACGTAGCCGTAGTTGACATCGATTACGACAGGGTAACACAGACCGCTGTCGAGATTCAGAAGATGGGCAGAAGGTCTATGGCCATGAAGGTAGACGTTACCAAAGGGGATAAGACGGACGAGATGGCCGAAGCGGTCTTCAAAGAGTTCGACGACTCTATTCACATACTTGTAAATAACGCCGGTATTACACGCGACGCGCTTATAATGCGCATGAAGGAGGACGACTGGGACGCCGTAATCAACGTAAACTTGAAGGGTGTCTTCAACTGCACCAAGTCTGTAGTCAAGTATATGACCAAGCAGCGTTGGGGCCGGATAATCAATATAGCCTCTATAGTCGGGCTTATGGGCAATGCGGGGCAGGCGAACTACGCCGCGTCAAAGGCCGGTGTAATTGGAATGACCAAGACTGTGGCGCGTGAAGTCGCTGGCAGAAACGTTACATGCAACGCCGTTGCCCCCGGTTTTATCGAAACCGCTATGACAGACGCTATGCCGGAGAAGAGAAGAGACGAGATGATAGCCGGAATACCGCTTGGCCGTCTCGGCGGGCCCGACGATGTCGCCAAAGCGACTCTTTTTCTCGCGTCGAACGCCGCATCTTACATAACCGGACAGGTAATAAGCGTAAACGGCGGCCTCTATATGTAGTTTTAGGCTTCGTTCGGTAACGGCATAAACAGAACGCTCGCATCGGGTGCTGTTTTTTCATAAGGTCTGCCCAGGCCTGCCGGTTGCGTTGCCGGCTCGTTCTATCTCTGTAGTTAACGATAGTAAAGATGCATGCTGCCTATAGCTGCCAAGGGTTTTAACGGCTGATAAAAAATTGACAACACAGGAGAATGGTGTTATACATTGTCTTGTTTTCAGGTAAAGAAGTACAATTATTCAGGAGGATGAAAGATGTCGGTAGATAATAAAGTAAGGAAAATTATAATTGATCAGCTTGACGTTGCCGAGGATGAGGTAGTCTCCGGCGCCTCTTTTGTCGATGATCTCGGAGCTGACTCCCTTGATACGGTAGAGATGGTAATGGCCTTTGAAGAGGAGTTCTCGATAGAGATTCCCGATGAAGATGCCGAAAAGATTAAAACCGTAGATGACGCTATTACTTATATTCAGAAAAAGAGCAAGTAGACGGTCTTTCGAGGTTAGGCGGTCTTTTGTTTTCTCTCTAAAGTTCTGTCTACGGCTCCATACAGGCCTGTTCTTATTTTTCCCCCCTGGTCGCGCTTTTTAGCGAAACCTACGGGGGGTTTCTTTTTCACGCACTACGGCAATTTTTGTGCAGGCTTCGGGGCTGTTTAACGACGTACTTCCTGCAGTGTCTGTTTAACCTACGGGTGCGTACGTACTTCGTGTAGTTTTTGTACAGGCTTCGGGGCTGTTTAACGACGTACTTCCGGCAGTGTCTGTTTAACCTACGGGTGCGTACGTACTTCATGTAGTTTTTGTACAGGTTTCGGGGCTGTTTAACGACGCGCTCCGGTTAGGTTTTTGTCAACGTTTCAGAAGGCGGCTCTTTTATACGCACTTCGACGAGCCTCTCTATTGTGGATTCGGGATATTTTAAAAAGATATCACGGCTTCTGTTTTAACTTATTTCGACTTTTTTAATTCACTCAACTTCGGTCTTCGACTGTTAAAGGCCGGCTGTTGCGCTCTGATCTTTCTAAACTGTGAAGAGGCGGCAACGGCGATTGGACAGGTATCATTATGAGAAGAGTAGTAGTAACGGGCCTTGGCATAATAAGCCCGCTCGGCACGGGGCTTAATCCATCGTGGTCGGGCGCTCTTGAGGGGCGTTCCGGTATCGGCACAATAACGCGTTTTGATACCACAAAGTACGTTACGGATTTTCCGGTTACAATAGCCGGAGAGGTTCCTGACTTCGACCCTGTAAGCTTTATAGGCAAGAAGGATATAAAGAAG
Organism: Deltaproteobacteria bacterium; assembly: GCA_024275855.1. Lineage (GTDB taxonomy): Bacteria > Desulfobacterota > GWC2-55-46 > GWC2-55-46 > JADFVP01 > JADFVP01. The sequence continues at coordinate 938 of JAJRYL010000178.1, read as the reverse complement.
ATGGACACCTTTATTCAGTACGCGGTAGCCGCTTCGACTATGGCGCTTGAAGATTCCGGCTTTGAGGTAACCGAAGAGAACGCTGAGCGGGTAGGTGTCTTCATAGGAGCCGGTATCGGCGGGCTCGGCTCTATCGAGCACTGGCACGACGTGCTTAACGAAAAAGGGCCGGGGCGCATAACACCGTTCTTCATACCAATGGTTATTATAAACCTTGCCGCCGGACAGGTCTCAATACGTCTTGGCGCAAAAGGCCCAAACAGTTGCGCTGTTACGGCGTGCGCCACGGGTACGCACTCCATAGGAGACGCCATGCGCCTCATTCAGCACGGCAGCGCCGACGTTATGTTCGCTGGCGGAACCGAGGCCACTATTACACCGCTGTGCGTTGCCGGTTTTAACGCCCTTAAGGCTTTGTCCAACAGGAATGACGACCCGGAGGCCGCTTCAAGACCCTTTGATAAAGACCGCAACGGGTTTATAATCGGCGAGGGCGCCGGAGTGCTTATGCTCGAAGAGCTTGAGAGCGCAAAGGCTCGCGGCGCGCGTATCTACTGCGAAATTGCCGGTTATGGCATGAACTCAGACGCGTTTCATATGACGACTCCTTCTCCGGGCGGCGAAGGCGCTGCGCGCTGCATAAATCTTGCTATTAACGATGCCGGAATAGATAAAGAGAGCATAGATTATATAAACGCGCACGGTACGTCCACGCACTTTAACGATCTTTACGAGACAATGGCGATAAAGAAGGTTTTTGGCGATGCGGCGTACAAGATTCCCGTAAGCTCGACAAAGGGCATGACAGGCCATCTGCTCGGCGCAGCCGGAGGAATAGAGGCGGTCTTTACCGTTATGAGTATTCATGACTCGAAGGTTCCTCCGACGATAAATTACGAAACTCCTGACCCGGATTGCGACCTCGATTATGTACCGAA
>JAJRYL010000177.1 GCA_024275855.1 Deltaproteobacteria bacterium | reverse complement strand
TTTTTCCTTATACCGTCCATCGGTTTAAGCAAGATTCTCTTAGGCGCCGGGTTCCTCAATATATCAATAGGTATCGTCGCCTTTATACTGCATTCAAGGCAGGGGGTCTGCGACGGCGACCTTGTCTGCGAGGCGCCTTCCCCTGCCCCTGAGGCCGCCCCGGATGACGGCGGGGGGCGGCTCTCTTCCCGTTTTCTTACCCTTCTTATATGGGGGTTCGCGTTCTCCGGTTTTACCGGACTGGTCTACGAGGTTATCTGGACCCGTATACTCGGTTTTCTGCTTATAGGCACGGTTTACGCCTTCGCCTCCGTGCTCGTGGTCTTTCTTGTCGGCATAGCAGCCGGCAGTTTTGTCTTTTCGAGTTTTATAGACCGTTTCTCGCGCTCTACCATAATAACCCTTTTCGCGGTAGTCGAGGCTCTTATCGGTTTAAGCTCAATCGCGCTTATAACGGTCTACGCAGGCATACCTGGTTACAAGTTCTACGAGACGCTTCAGACAACTACTTCGTGGAACGAGTGGCTCTACATCCATTTTCTTATGGCCTTCGTAACGCTCATACTGCCTACCTTTCTCTTTGGCGCCACCTTTCCGCTCGTCTGCAAGGTTTACAGTTGGCGGGTCGATGGGGTCGGCACGAAGATCGGCAACATCTACGCCGTCAATACGGTCGGAGGCATAATCGGCTCGTTCGCCGCCGGTTTTATTCTCATACCTATTCTCGGCATGCAGAACGTCATAATCTTTATAGGTGTCATAAATATACTTATAGGAATCGTCTTTATCCTTAACAACCCCTTTGCGGCAAAGGGCACAAGGTACGCCTTTACCGCCGTAGCCGTTGCGGCAACGGCAATAATTATAGCTACGCTTCCGGCGAATATGCCCTTCTCCCTGCACAAGACCTTTTTAAAGGAGGGCGAGACCGCTATCTACTATAAGGAGGGTACCGCCGCGACCGTAATGATAGGCGAGAACAAGTCCAAGAGTAAGGCGTTCAATAAAAAGATATGGGTAAACGGCTCAAAGGCAACGGCCTCTTACTACGAAGGGTTGCAGATAAACCGTTTTCAGGGCGTGCTGCCTATGGTGCTGCACCCCGACCCGAAAGACGTGCTCGTAATCTGTTTCGGTTCGGGCACGACGTTTGGAACGCTTAGCCAGTTTCCGGGTGTCATGGTAGATAACGTCGAGATATCTAAGTCCGTTATCGGTGGCGCTCCGAACTTCAAGACAGAGAATATGGACGTGCTGCACAACCCTCAGTCGAGGATAAATATCGACGACGGCAGAAGTTTTCTCGCGGCTACCAACAAGAAGTTCGACGTTATTACCGAAGAGCCGATGCATCCGGGGCTCGCGGGGGTCATAAACCTCTACACCACGGAGTACTACGAGCTTACCAAGGCGCACCTTAAACCGGGCGGCATAATATCTCAGTGGATACCTCTCTACATGCTCTCCGTGGAAGATGTGCAGATGCTGACGGCTACTTTTCAGTCGGTCTTTCCGCACACCACCATCTGGATAGTGAATGCCGATATCTTTTTGATAGGAACGGAGAAGAAGCTTGAAATAGATTTCGAGCGTATACAGAGCAGGCTCAATCTGCCGAATATAAAAAGGCTCTTAACCGATACCGATATGGAGAACCCGTACGAGTTTTTAAGCACCTTTATGATGAACGAAGAGCTTGTAAGGAAGTACGCCGACGGGTTCGCCCCTATAAGCGACGACATGCCGGTAGTGGAGTTTACGGGGCCGCGTTCGTTTAACAAAAATACCGTGCCGTATAATATAGAAAAGCTTATCGGTTACAGAGAGCCGATTTCGCCGTACCTGAGGTTCTCGCCTGAACGTACGAACAGCGCAGAGATACGGCAGTGGTTGAACACCAAGTACAAGGCAGCGTACTTTAACCTCGTAGGCAGGGCTTACTTATCCGAATATAATATAAGAAAGGCCGCCGAGTACTTTTACAAGGCGCTTGAGTACGACAGGGGAGACAGAAACTCTACCCATTACCTGCAAAATATCAGTATAAAGTAGCTACGGTGCTTTTAAAGCGAAGCCGGTCTTAAAATGGCTGCTGTTATGAGATATAGAAGAGTTTAGAAGAGCCGCAAGCCTTACAGGCTTGCGGCTCTTAACGTTTAAGGCAACAGGTACGCTCTTTGTTATGTGTCGCAAGGCGGTAACGTCTATTCTGTCGGGTTACGTTTCGCTAACCCGACCTGCGCACTCACCTGCGGTGGGCAATTTTTGCGAGAGCGCCGAGCTTTTAGTAAGCGCTTGCGAAAAAAGAACCGGGTGGCTTTATGTACCTGATATACGCTCTGCCTCAGGCAGTCTTGCAGGGTGGGCATTGCCCACCAAAGAGACTGCCGAGACCCTGAATCGAGTTCAGGGTGACAGTTATGGTCTTTGCGAGCAAAGCGCGGCAATCTTGCCTTTACGCCTTTACCAGTAAAACCGGATTGCTTCGTCGCTAACGCTCCTCGCAAAGACAGCCAGTTGCAGGATGGGTATTGCCCACCAAAGAGCCGGGTTAATCTTAGAGGTGCGCCTTGTATAGGAAGTATAAAACAGTAAGGTAGCAACTTATAAATCTTGCCATGCCTCAGGCATTGTCATGCAGAACTCGAGTTCAGGGTGACACCTGCACCCCTGCGGCGGGTGGCATCCGATAGTTTGCTAATCTACCGTGCAGTATCATATTCATCGCATGCTATTTCCCCGTGCGGAACGCACCCTTAGCATCCCTGTCATGCTGAACTTGATTCAGCATCTAAGTATATACAAATAATATATAGTTAAAACCGAGACCCTGAATCGAGTTCAGGGTGACAGTTATGGTCTTTGCGAGCAAAGCGCGGCAATCTTGCCTTTACGCCTTTATCAGTAAAACCGGATTGCTTCGTCGCTAACGCTCCTCGCAAAGACAGCCAGTTGCAGGGTGGGCATTGCCCACCAAAGAGACTGCCGAGACCCTGAATCGAGTTCAGGGTGACAACGTCTCTTTGTCGTATTACGCTTCGCTAACCCAACCTATACATCAGTATTCACAGATAATTTTCCCCGTGCGGGTCGCACCCGTGCGGAACGCGACCTTAGCGGTCGGTTATCTTTTTCCTCAGGTTCTCTACCTTGTCGGCAACGCCGAATACCTCGCCTATGGGGCGTGCCATCCGCCTTTTGGTCTCCGGTTTAGAGTACTTTACATAAAGCATTCCAAAGGCCGCAGCTATACAGCCGCCGAGCAGGTCGTAGATAAGGTCGCTCATCGTGTCGGTAAGGCCGTGCTGAGTGGTCTTGTTAAATAACGTATCTACTGAAAATTCGAGTATCTCCCACATGCCGCCGAGCGCCATTGAGAAGGTAACGGTAAAGAGCCCTATCAGCGGGTACGTAAGGCGCAGCTTGCCCGTATAGTGGAGCGAAAAGGTGATGATGAAGGCTAAAAGCGCCGATACCCCGGAGCCGAACAGGTGCAGCACGTTGTCAAATACCCAGTACTTTGAGTAGAAGCCGAGCCCTTCGCCCATAAAGGTGTGCAGAAATATCATAAGGGTTACGAGCAGGTCGAGTTCAAAGGGCAGCGTTACGCGGTAGCTGCGCTGTACTATGCTCGGTATCAGCGAAACCCCTAAAGCGAGTATGATAGCGAAGGTGAAGAGGTAACCGCCCCTGTATATCTCAACCGGAATCAGACCCACCATAGCGAGCTTCATCAGCCACGACAGTATTGCTGCTATAGAGATGGAGGACCAGTCTCTACGCTTTTTTTTACCCGGTTTTTTACTGTTGCCTTTCATAATCTCGTATCCCGTTTTTGTTCCGTTCTCTCTTTTGTTCGTATATCTTTGCGCCGGTTGACCTTATGTTACCGCTTTTTTCCTTTATGCGAAATACTTTTTAAATATACTCGCAGGCGCGCTCCCGGTTGACATCCCGCCCCGTTAGATTTACAATACCCGAAAGACCTATTATATTAAAGCGGTTTTCAAGACGCGGCAGTAAAAAAAATCTTTATACGACCCCTTGATAAAGAAATATATGATTAAGTTTATTCTGAAAATCACGGCTCCGGTACTTATCGTGCTGCTCTTAACGGTAAGCTCCTACGCCTTCCTGGTGGAACTGACCCCGCAAGGTATAGACCCGGTTGACGTTATCGTTATAGACCCCGGCCACGGCGGGGAGGATAAAGGCGCGACCGGTCGCAACGGGCTGGCCGAAAAGGATATCGCTCTTGGCGTTGCCGCAGACCTGAAAGAAGCCCTGGTGAAAAAACTCGGTATTAAGGTGCTGCTTACAAGGGATGACGATACCTTTGTGCCGCTCGAAGAGCGCATAGAGTTCGCCAACCGCGCTCATGCCGATATCTTTATCTCTATACACGTAAACGCCGCGCGCAGTTCAAGACCTTCGGGTGTAGAGACCTTCTTTCTAAGTTACGAACCGACCGACGCCGAAGCGCTCCGTTTGGCCGAGACCGAAAACAGGGTAATAACCCCTTCCGACGATACCCCGGATGTTGTTATAAACGACCTTAAGAATATACTGCACGACATGGCCCAGTCCGTTGCCCACCATGAAAGTTCGGCGCTTGCGGAAGCGGTTCAGTTAAGCATGGTGAAAGGCACGAAAAGAGGGGACAGGGGCGTAAAGCAGGCGCCGTTTACCGTACTCGAAGGCGCCGCTATGCCGGCTATTCTGGTAGAGGTGGGTTTTATCTCCAACAGGGTAGAGGCAAGGTGGCTTGAAAAATCACGGGTACATAAAAAGATAGCCGACTCGATTGCGGGCGGCATAACAGAGTTTGCCGGTATGGTAAACAAAAGAGCTTCGAGGGTTTCCAAGTATGAGCGAGCACAAAGGTAGAATGGCAGGAGCAAGGGCGGACGGCAGGACGGTTGACGAAATGAGGCCGGTTGAGATAAAAAGAAGGTACCTTGAGTTCGCAGAGGGCTCTGTGCTGGTAAAGTTCGGCTCTACGTCTGTTATCTGTACAGCTACGGCAGAGGAGAGCGTGCCCTCTTTTATGCGCGGGAAGGGCAGGGGGTGGATAACCGCCGAGTACGGTATGCTGCCACGGTGCAGCCCGCAGAGGATAAGGCGCGAATCGACCGCAGGCAAGGTAAAGGGCAGAACGCAGGAGATACAACGCTTGATAGGCCGCTCGCTAAGGGCGGTTTTCGACCTTGAGGCGCTTGGCGAGCGCACCATAACCGTTGACTGCGACGTTATACAGGCCGACGGCGGTACCAGAACGGCGTCTGTAACAGGGGCGTATGTTGCCGTAATGGATACGCTCGCGGCCCTGAAAGAGCAGGGTAAGCTCGATAAAATTCCGGTGCTCGACTCCGTTGCCGGTGTTTCGGTCGGGGTGGTGGACGGTGTGGCGGTGCTCGACCTCGACTATAAGGAAGACAGCGCCGCTGAGGTTGATATGAATATAATAATGACCGGTTCCGGCAAGTTTGTAGAGGTGCAGGGAACGGCAGAGTCCGAGCCCTTTTCAAAAGAGCAGCTCAATTCCATTATCTCGCTCGGCGAAAGCGGCATAAAAGAGCTTATAGAACTGCAAAAACGCGTGCTTGCTACTGCGTAGGGCAGCATCAGGCACCTCTGCGATTAACGGCGCACCCGCACCAAACGCTAAGTGTGGCAGGTTTAAAATATACGCCGTCAGCGCGTCGCGACCCGTGCGGAACGCACCTGTCTCAGGCAGTGTCATGCTGAACTTGATTCAGCATCTCAAAAAAACAGATTGCTTTGTCGCCTTCGGCTCCTCGCAATGACAAGCGGCTTTTACGTACCGGATATACGTTGCACTGCGCCCCGCCCCGTGCGGGGCGTAACTTTTTTGTAACAACTTATTGTTTAAACGGAGACGGCATGAAGATAGTTATCGCTACCGCCAACAAGGGCAAGCGGCGTGAGATATGCGGTTTTTTAAAAGGGCTTGAATTGGAGCTTCTTTTCCCTGACGCTTTTCCCGGTTTCAACATGCCGCCCGAAACTGGCGGTACGTTTGGCGGAAACGGGTTAATAAAGGCGCGCGCGTTTGCCGCGTTTACGGGGTTGGTAAC
>JAJRYL010000176.1 GCA_024275855.1 Deltaproteobacteria bacterium | reverse complement strand
TATGCTCGTTTCTACTATTAACTACGGATACGATTAATAAGGAGGTCTCTTATGGGGCTGTTTTCAGGATGTAAAAAAGGCTGTTTCAGGTTGATCCCGGTAGTAACACTGCTGTTTGCTCTTGTTTTAATCGGCGGATGCAGCAGCGGGTCGGCCGATAAGAGCAAAAAAGCGGAGGCTGAAGATAACGCTCCTACCGTTGATAACGCGGTAAACCAGGGCAAGCTCCACTTTGATGCCGGAATACAGGGTATGTACGAGAAGAAGTACGACCGCGCCATAGAGGAGTTTGAAAAGAGCCTCGGTTACAATCCGCACTCTCCTTCTACGCTCAACAATATCGGTTTCGCCTATTATGATAAAGGTGATATGGATAAGGCTGTCGAGTATCACGCGCGTGCTCTTGATAACGACCCCTCATTTACCAACGCCTACTTCGGCCTCGCCTTAACGCTTGAGGGCATGGGTCAAAAAGAGGGTGCGTTAAAGAATTGGAAAGAGTTTTTAAAAAGAACGGAACCCGGAAGCAAGTGGGCGCAAAAGGCGCGCAAGCATATAGATAAACTTGAAGAAGCCGCCAAATAGCCGCTCTGTAAAGAACCGGCAGAGCGTTTGGCAGTAGACCGGTAAAGTCAATATAAAGAAAGCTAAGAGCCGGTAGAGAGAGTACTCTCTCTACCGGCTCTTAGCTTTTATACTATTTTTTGCACTACCCGCTGAAGAGTTTCTGCTGTAACAGGTATATGGCGCAAAACGGTCGATACGGGTTTTTGAAGCAACAGGCTGGCAAGAAGTCTCTACAAGCGGCTGTTTTTAAGTTTGTCCCGGAGCGACTGGCCGATAAACCGTGAATCAAGTTCTTGTAATTATCGCCCCGAACCGAATTGGCCGCCTACTCTTCCCGTACGGCTGTTTTTAAATCCGCCCCGGAGCGACCGGCTAATTACTGCCCCCAAGCGAGTTTTTTTAATTTGCCCCGAACCGTTAGCGGCTGAAGGGGTTTTTAATAAGGATAAGGTCGTCGCGCGCGGCGCCTACGGAGATCATAACCGCCTTAACCCCGGAGAGTTCCTCAAGCCGCCTGATATAGCGCTGCGCCTTCTCCGGCAGTTTGTCGAACTTTTTTATGCGGCTCGTATCTTCGAGCCACCCTTCATGCGTCTCGTATATGGGTGTACATGCGTTGAGCACGGAGGCTTCGGTCGGAAAGTCCGTTATCTTCTTTCCGTTGTACTTATATCCTACGCAGACCTTAATTTTTTTAAGGTTGTCGAGCACGTCGAGCTTGGTTATTACAAGCCCGTCGAGCCCGTTTATGCGTGCCGCGTACCTGAGGGCGAGCGCGTCGAACCAGCCCACTCTGCGGGGTCTGCCCGTGGTCGCGCCGTACTCCCCGCCGTGTTCTCTTAATCTGTCGGCCTCTTTACCGTCAAGCTCGGTCGGAAAAGGGCCTTCGCCGACCCTTGTGGTATACGCCTTGGTAATGCCTATGGTCTTGTCTATTCTGGTCGGGCCTATTCCTGAGCCGACCGAGGCCGCGCCTGCCGTGGTATTGGAAGAGGTTACGTACGGATATGTGCCGTGGTCTATGTCGAGCAGCGTGCCTTGCGCACCTTCAAAGAGTATCTTCTTTTTCTCCATCATCGCTTTGTATATAAAGAACGACGTGTCTTTGATAAAGGGCGCTATCTTTTCGGTTATCTCCATGTATTTATGATAGATTTCATGGGTCTCGAAACCGACCTGGTGCAGTACGTTCTGTATGTAATGGTTCTTCTCAGCAATGTTGCGCTTTAACTTCGCCCTGAAGAGTTTTTCGTCGAGCAGGTCGCCGCACTTAATGCCGACGCGCGCCGCTTTGTCTTCGTAAGCCGGGCCTATGCCGCGCCCTGTCGTGCCTATCTTCTGTTTGCCCTTCAGGCGCTCTTTCGAAATATCGAGCCTCTTGTGGTACGGCATAATCAGATGGGCGTTTTTGCTTATATGCAGGTTGTCGCCGTTGAAGATACCTTTCTCTTCAAGCACCTCTATCTCGCCTACGAGGACTTCGGGGTCTACAACAACACCGTCTCCTATAACGCACGCCTTGTCCTTGTGCAGAATACCGGAGGGCATCAGGTGGAAGACGAACTTTTCGTCGTTCACTATAACGGTATGGCCGGCATTGTTGCCGCCCTGAAAGCGAACGACCACGTCGGCGTTTTTGGTCAGGATATCCACTATCTTACCCTTGCCTTCGTCACCCCATTGCGCGCCGACTATTACGATGTTCTTTGCCATTTGTTATAACTCCGTCTCTTCTTTTTTAATGGGCCGGTAAAACTCCGGACTTTTATCAGGCGGGGGAGTAGGCTCTTCGCTCGATTCGGGCCTGAGAGACCTTTAACCAACGGTACCCCCGACTACCGTCCGGGGAGGTTCACTAAGAGTTCTGCCTGTCGAGCGCCGCCACAATATTTTCTATATCAAAGGCAAAGCCGGTTGCCGAGGCGTTATGCCCGTACTGCTTTAACAGGTTGTCGTACCTGCCGCCGGAAAAGATAGCGCTGCCTACGTTTTTGGCAAAACCCTCGAAGATGGTGCCCGTATAGTAGTCGAAGCCGCGCAGTTCGCCAAGGTCGATAGTAACATTATCCGCGTGGCCGTTGGCGCAGACGTTTGTGTAGACCTTTTTAAGGTTCTCTAAGACCGCCAGAGCCGGAGTCTCTTTTACAAGCTCCGCGGCCCGCTCTATAACTTCGCCCTCGCCGTAGAGGGTAGTGAGGTTTAAAAGCAGCTTTGAGTCGTCTTCTGAAATGGAGGCGTTAAGTTCGCCGAGCAGTATAGAGAGTTCTGACGAGTCTTTTATCGCGATAGCCTCTTTTATGCCGGCCTTTTCTACCTCGGTTATCTCAAGGTTGTCGAGTATGGAGCGTAGAAAAGAGACGTCGCCTATGTCTACCTTGAAACCTGTAAGTCCAAGCGCCTTGAGCGCAGAGACGGCCATAGAGATCATATCCGCGTCGGCCTGTGGAGTAGTGTCGATGCTGAAGTACTCGGCGCCTATCTGCTGAATCTCGCGGCTCTTCGAGTTCTGGGCGCCGGTGTAGCGCACCACGTTCTGGTTATAACAGAGTTTGATGGGAAAAGGGTGATTTCTCATCTTTGTGGCAACAACGCGGGCAATCTGCGCCGTTGTATCGGGCCTAACCGCCACAACGCGGCCCGTGCCCGGGTCTATGAACTTTATAGCGGTGTCTTGCAACCCTTTGCCCATGCCGAGCGAAAGAACGTCAACGTATTCGAGCATCGGGGTTCTAATACCCTCGTAGCCGTGCGCCTTGAAGACAGGCTCTACCTTTGACTCTATCTCAGATATCTTGCGAGCCTCTTCAGGCAGTATGTCGCGCACGCCGTGAGGCAGCGAGACTATTGGACGCTTGTTCATAGTATTCTCTATCGCTAAAAGTTTCTCTATCTAAGGGCCTGACGTAGTTTCGCTCTTTTAATAAAGTGTACTTCGAAGCCTGATTAAACTCTTTATTATTTTGTGTAGCTTCCGGAGTTACCTGTGCCCGCATGGACGAACGGGCATAGAAGTTACCCGGCTTGCGCAGCAGTCGCTCGCCGCGACCTTGCGCAGGAAAAACCAAACAGGTTTTACGTACCGAATATAGACCTGCCTCAGACAGTCGGATTACGCTCTGCTAACCCAATTCGCCAAACATGTCATGCTGAATTTAATTCAGCATCTCGTACTTAACCCCGCGCCTCTGCACCTGCTGCCGAGACCCTGAATCGAGTTCAGGGTGACAAAATGGTGGCAGGGCCACCTTGCATGGCTTTTTGTCGGGTTACGCTACGCTAACCCAACCTACAAGGCTTGGCCCTAATATTAAACCTACTCCGGTGCCGGCGTTTAATACGCCCCGCAAGATAAATCCGCCCGGATTTTAAAGTGAG
>JAJRYL010000175.1 GCA_024275855.1 Deltaproteobacteria bacterium | reverse complement strand
TTGAAGCAGAACCTGACTGAGATAGTTATCCATTTCAAAAGCGTGCCTCACTGCATGTTCACCGACACCATTACCGGCTGTCCCGAAAAAAATATACTTGTGTTAAAGATTCAGCCCGACGAAGGCATCAGCTTCCAGTTCAACGTAAAAAGACCCGGGTCGAGCAACTTTGTAGAGAACGTGCCGATGGACTTCTCTTACAAAGAGACCTTTAAGGCCAAGCTGCCGGAGGCGTACGAACGCTTGCTGCTCGACTGCATGCTTGGCGACTCCACGCTCTTTCCGCACAAGGCGGGCATAGAGTCTTCGTGGCGTATAATAGGCGAGATACTCAATGGGTGGAAAGAGCAGCCGCCCGAAAAGTTTCCTAACTACGCGTGCGGCACATGGGGCCCCGAAACGTCCGATACGCTGATAGAAAAAGACGGCAGAATATGGAGAAACCTCTGATGGCTGAGGAAATTTCGGCACACCAAAAGAACGTGCCCGGTACCGGGTCCGGTGCGCCCGGGTTCAACGCGTCTATAACTCGTTGCGGCGAAGCCGGCGAACTGGCTCAAAAAGCCGCGCTAAGGGTAATCGATATAGCCCAAAGGGCTATAAAAGAGTCCGGGTCTTTTACCATAGCCCTTTCCGGCGGCTCGACCCCGCGCGCGCTCTACAGCCTGCTTGCAACGGATAGGTACAGAGAACAGATCGACTGGTCCGTAACGCACCTTTTCTGGAGCGATGAAAGATGTGTGCCTCCCGAGGACGACGAAAGCAACTTTAAGATGGTTAACGAAACACTGCTAAACCCCGAAGGAGGCGAACCGCTCGATATACCGGAGGAGAATATTCACCGCGCCCAGGCAGAACTGAACGAAGCCGGCGCCGAGGTCTACAACGAAGAGATCAGTGATTTTTTTAACCTCGGTAACGGACAAGTGCCTAAGTTCGACCTCATGCTGCTCGGTATGGGCGCGGACGGGCACATCGCCTCTATATTTCCGGGCAGTCACGCCTTTGACAATACTGCGGCACTCGCTCAGCTAATATACGCGGAGCACTTAAACTCCTGGCGTATTACGCTAACACCAAGGGTTATAACAGGAGCAAAGAGATGCCTGCTGCTTATAAGCGGAAAAGCGAAGGCGCAGATATTAAAGAGGCTCTTTTTTAAAGACAACGACGCTTGCGAGATTCCGGCGCAGATGCTGCTTAACGAAAAGGTAAGTACCGAATGGCTCGTAGATAACGAGGCGTACTCCGAGATTAGAAAGATGGAAAGATAGAAGAGGAGAAGCGCGGAGCCACAGGGCTTACAACCTTAACGGGCGCGGAAGGCCGAAAACCTTTTTGACACTTAAAAGATAAACGGTACCTGAGAGATAAAAAGAGAGGGTTTTTCCTTTTAAGGAAAAACCCTCTCTTGATTTGTACTTATTACTTACCAACTTTCAGGCATTATATAAAAAAGGGAGAACCCTTTTTCATATAATGCCTTGCGGCACGCTACTCTTACACCCGGCTCTCCGCTGTTACCGTAACAGACGGAGAAGACAGTGTTACTTTGCCGGAGAGTAACCGTACGCTGTATTGCTTGCGGCTTTGGCGAAGAACTCGTTAACCGTGCTCTCGGAAGTGAAGTAATGGATCCTTCCGGAAGCGTCGGCCATTGTAGTCGCGCTCGCCTTATCGACCCTGGCATTGGTAACCGGGTCTATTGCCGTACGGGATGACGGATTCTCGTTCATCGAGAAAGTTCCCATATCGCCATCTACAAAGTAGGTCTTGCCATCAAAGTCGGCTGCTGAAAGATTCGTATGCAGCCTGTTTGTTACCATGTTTACCTTGCTGGCGTCTACCTTTGTAAGCCATGTCTCTACGCTTCCGGAGTCTACGGAGCCCGGCTCCTCTCCGGCCCTTATGGCCTCAAGGCGCGCGTTTGCCATATATGCCGCTTTTATGCTCTTCATCTTAAGAGTGGAGATGTCTTCAGCGGGCGCCGCCTTGACAGGCGTAATAGCGCTGATAGCAACGGCCTTGATATTCTCAAGATTAATCGCTCCGGCATCTGCATCTTTAGGTGCTGTTACGCCAACGGCGACCGTGGCGACAGCGGCTGCAAGAAACAACTTGCTTACAAAAAATCTTTTCATTCTTATTCTCCTGTAATCTTTGTTTAATATCCGTTATGTTAAAAAAACAGTAACACAATATGTTCGGCTTTTTATAATATCTAATATCATTAGGCTCCAGCCGGACTACAGAGCACTACCCTTTTGGGACATTACTGTTCCAGTGTAGAACTGTATCATACCTTTAATTAAAAGAACATTAGAAAAGTGCTTTTCTGCGGAATCACTCAACCCATAGGTTTTTATCGACAAACCGGGCAAGGATCTCCTGCATTCTTGAGGGAAGCGGAGGGTTGTAGTGCGAGTTGATTACTGCGTGGGCTACTTCGTGCGCTAAAATTCCGTCATTTACGGCATCGAGAGAGATAAAGACGGAGCCGGTGCTTCTTGAGTAAAAGGCGACAGGCGCCTTGTCTCCAAGCCCCATTTCCGCATATATCTTTTCAAGCACCTGCCTGCTTTCGAGCAGGTATATATTGATGTGAAAACCGGGGGTATGGATACCGAGAAGGTTCCTTACCCTGAAGACTATCCTGTCTACGGTAGAACCGGTAGAACCCGCGAAACGGGGCCTTACGTTACCTTTATCCAAAAGAGCCGCAAAGTTCTCAATAGCGGCGGGGTCCGAGTAATGGATAGTCGCATAATCCGTACGTATGTGATACGGGTGGTTAACGCCGGCTGAAGCGGGAATTGAAAACAGCAGCGTAAAGCCAAAAAACAGCACCGCTACTATAGATGCAAGGCCGCTCAACCCGTAACTGTATAATTCCCTATACGCCTCTACCTTAAGCACGCCCTTTTTTTAACCTCTTTTTCGGCAAACGCCACTTCAAAAAGCTTGTCATGCGTTATGCGCTCTTTTGCCGGTTAGTAGATACGGTGCTGTTGAGCACCTAATTGACTCTTCGGCAAAGAGGTTCATCTTCTTGAGCAAATATAGCAAGTTTTATAGCATACAAGTCGGTGTCGTACGGGTAAATATCTGTTTTTACGGACAAAAAACACAAAAGAGCTATCAAACAAACCTTTCCTACTTATAGAAAAGTTTCCGCACCTCTGTTCGGAATCTCGAATGGCACTCCACGCAACCCCTCTGAATATTAACAAGGTTACTTAAAACAGCCTTCATGTCGTGCCTTGCCGAGGCCTCCGCCATAACTAACGCCCCGTTATGAACGGTATCGTCAACCTTTTTAAAGATCGAGGCACGGTTTTTAAGGTAGCCTGCTATCCTTTTTCTTTCACTTAACGGGGCCTTTTCGTGCCCGGCTATAGCGAGCGAGGCGGATTCGATCCGGTCAAAATCCTCATTCATCACACCGTCAACAACCTTTATAAGGTTTGCATTAAGCTCGTTCATTATATAACGCAACCGCGTAGCCGCGTCTACTTGCGCGGTATTGAAAAAAATGACGGACATAAAAAAGAGTGCCGTAAAAAGCGGCTTCATAAAATACCTCCTTAAGTTTCAAATATCTCTATTGTGAAGTAGGGCCGAGGTGCTACTTCACCCTATCATACGATGAGTATACTACAGCGTTATTATCTCCATCATTGATGCCTGTCAACAAGGCTACGCTACGCTTCTCTTCTAACAGACATATACCGCCGTATAGATATATTATGTAAAAAGCCGAAATAAAGAGACCCGCGGCAGCCTGTACGGCTGCCGCGGGTTTTTCTGATTTGTGAAACATCATTACCATAAGGAGAAAAAAGTACGTCATACAACTGGCAGGAGATTGGAGCGGGGGGGGGTCTGCTTAAGCCGCGTTCCGCGACTTTTTAATCTTTAAATCAATGAGCGGCCTTGCCTGAAAAGACGCGCCCTGCTCTTTACATACGCAATAACCTCGGCGTTTGCCCGATACTATGAAGAAGAGTACTCTTC
>JAJRYL010000174.1 GCA_024275855.1 Deltaproteobacteria bacterium | reverse complement strand
TTGAGTACGCCGTTGATTATATGAAGAAGAACGGCAGATTATCGAGAAAAATATTTAAAATATCCGAGACCGTCCACTCCAAAAAAGAGAGAACAGTAACCAGAGAGCACTCCTTTAAGGTTATATCAACAAAAAAGTTCTACCCCGGCACGCACGGGCTCGCCATACTTATAAACGGTAAAGAGCTTGCAAGCCGTACCTTTACGCTTTATAAAGCTACTTGAACACAGCTTCCCGCCATTAAGCGTAAATACCGCGCCCTCCCCTTTTTTAACTCAAAAAACGTCTCCATTACCCTTATTGAAAAATTGAGAGTATTTCATCACCCTGAGAGGCAATCCTGTAGTAAAAAACTTTAGTTTTCCTTAACAAAAGCGATATAAACTTAATACTGCAAAATTAAATATTTTAAACAGATAGAGCGTCATAATCCTAATCTTTTCAACAGGTTTACAAAATGAAGCTTCAAACTAAATTTCTTATAACCATATTCAGCACCCTGATCGTGGTGGCTGCCGTAACGCTTATAGCCTACTACACGCTTCAAAAGAGCGAGACGATAAAAGAGGCTCGAAAGAACAACAGTCAATTGAGCAGAATCGTCTCAGCGCAACTCGACCAGTTGGACAAAGAGTGGTCTTCTATTCTTACTTATCTTAAAAACCACAAGTCGTTTACAGAGTATATAGAGGCAAAAGCGTCTGGAAAACTGAAGAGCAGTCCTGAAAAAAAGGCCGCGTTAGAGGAGCTTCTTCTCTCTTCAGCGGTCTCCCGCCCGGAACTTATAAAGTACATCCGCTTTATCGATACAGACGGTATGGAAGAGGTAATAATAGAGAACCGGCAGGTAAGAAACAATTATACGAACCGCAAGAGCATGACCTACTTTTCCGAGGTTATAAAGTCGCCTTCATTTAAGTTGTCCCGTCCGAGTTTCAGAAAAGAGAACAATGTGCTTGCTATGGACTGGGGCATGTCGGTCTCTTACGGGGGCAGAAAATTGGGCGTTCTTACCATGACTTTAGACCCCGGCGGGCTCAACCATATCTTCGACTCTCTGCTTATAAAGGGTTTTGTAGACAACGCCTATGTAACCACCTGGAACGGAACATACCTGTTAAATACCCGCAACCCGGAAAAGGTTCTTACGGACACGGCTATGGAACACGACAAGGCCTTTGACGGATTGATAGCCGGCGATACCGGCTCCGTTGTAGATGATGCCGACGGAGAGGTAATGTCGTTCAGCACGCATGCCCCTTTTGGCATACGTTTCATGCTCGGTACGAGCAAAGCAACGATGATGGCAAAGACCATGACGCTGCTCAAAAGGGTTGTGCTGCTGCTCTTTTTAATAATAATACCGCTCGGCTTCGTTGTTGTATTTATAACAAGAAGGATGATTGTTACACGCCTGCAGCTCTTCTCAAACGCTATGAAGAGGGTGAGCAACGAGAATACGGACGGGGCCAACCTGATAAACAAGATAGCGATAGACGAGGTGGAAAGCCTTGCGTTTAAAGAGAAGGACGAACTCGGAGACCTGTCGCGGTCATTCATAACGATGTCTAAAAAATTGTACCATGTGCAGGAAAAACTCGATACCGAGCTTCACCGCATGCAGAGCCTTGTTCGGTTCGGAAGGCTTGTCGGAGACGAGATATCGGAACAGGAGTGCTACTCCATACTTATAAAGTACCTATCGAGAGATTTCAGTATCGACAAGATGGTAGTGGTAAGTCTCAATAACAGCGAAGATATCGCCGAGGTGGTCGCTACTTACAGCTGTAACGGAACCGAGGGCTGTCTGGATACCAGCTCATGCGGCGATATAAAAGTAACGCAGGACAAACACATGTGTAGGGCCGTGCGGTCGGGGGCCGACTTTATAGTAAAAGATGTGAAAACGGATTACCGGTGTCCCAATCAGGAGATCGAACAGGATAAAGGCAGCTACATGTGTACGCCGATATCAACGGGCGGGTCTACCGTCGGGTGGATACATCTTGTAAGTAACCGTACAGACTTTTTCTCACCCGAGTGCCGTTTTATGATCAACTCTTACCTCAGTACAATCGCCCCGGCAATTTCGAGCATGCGCCTTATAAAAGCCCACCGCTCCATGGCTATACGCGACCAGCTGACCGGACTTTACAACCGACGCTTTCTCGAAGAGTCCCTCACATCGCAACTCGCTTTCGCAACCCGCTTTAAGCAGCCGATAAGCCTCGTTATGATAGACATCGACCACTTTAAACGCTTCAACGACCTCTACGGCCATAAACAGGGTGACGACATTATTCAGAAGGTCTCCGACCTCTTTTTAGAGAACATCAGAGAGTCGGACATTATCGCCCGTTACGGCGGAGAAGAGTTTGTAATAATTTTACCGAATACCGATAAGAAAGGCGCGCAGGTTCTGGCCGAAAAGATTAGAAGCAAAACCGAGACAGGCACGCTAACCAATATGAACGGAGTAAGGGAGAGGACGACTATCAGCCTCGGTGTCTCAACATTCCCGGAAGACGGCAACGACAAGGCCGAATTGATGAGGCAGGTAGACATAGCCCTCTACCGCTCTAAAACAACGGGCAGGAACAAGGTGTCGGTCACTTCGCAGCTCGTAATCGATAATTTCTCCGAAGCGGATAACACAGGCGCGGACGATTC
>JAJRYL010000010.1 GCA_024275855.1 Deltaproteobacteria bacterium | reverse complement strand
TTTATAGATCCAACTCCTTAGCTTTCACACATACAAAGGAGTGTCTGTTTTTTTTCACGAGTCGAAACCGCAAAACACCGCAACCTCTTCAACAAAAACTCTCCGGCACAGATAATTACGCCCGGATTACTTTTCGGCCTCGACGACACCGACAATTACGCCCGGGTTACTTTTCGGGAAAGATAGTTACTTCGCAAAGCGCCCGCTTTTTTATCTCTCCGGCCATATCTTTAGAAAAGTACTTTATAAAAGAGCGTTCGTGCCTGCTTACGAGCACGGCATCGGTAACTTCGTAACGCTCTATAACATCCAAGACCAGCGACACAAAGTTGCCCTCTTCCATAATCGGTTCGTACTCGACACCGGCCTCCATAGTCCGTATCTGCACCAGTCCGCACTCTTCGTAACCCCGCTGGCGGTACTCGCGCATTAAAGACTCCGAGAGTTCGCTCGACGGTTTGTCTCCTATAAAACCGATATCGGTAAAACTGTCTAACGCCTCGCTCGCAAGCTCGTTATCTATAGGGTAGAGCGTTACGAGCAGAGCGCCGGAGTCGAGAGCCAGCTTTACAGCATACTCAATAGCCGCCTGAGGGGTGCCCGAGGTTGAGAGCACAAGAAGCACCTTGGAGCCTTTCTTCATACTCAACATTCCACCCTCCTCAGCCCCCGAGCCCTATAAGAGGCCAGTAAAAAGCCGCCACAAGATTAAAGACTATCCATGCGGTTACGAACATAATAAAACCGCCCTTGACCATATCCTTTACCGTTACGTAACCGGACGATATAGCTATAGCGTTGGCCGGGGTGCTCATAGGCAGCATAAAGGCCAAACCGGCCGGAACGGCTATTGCGTACGTTAAGAGAGCCGGGTCCATACCGAGATTCTCCGACATTCCGATACTTACGGGCACTAAAACGGCGATAACCGCGGCATTGCTCATAGACTCCGTAAGGGCGATTGCCAGAAAACTGAAGATAGCGAAGACGGCCCACGGGGTCGTAGCCCAGTCGCTGATAGCGCTCTCCACTATCCAGCGCGCGGCCCCGCTTTTATCGAGCGCGCTGCCAAGGATAATAGCGCCGCCGTACATCAATATTATACCCCAATTGACGTACTCTTCGATATTTTTCCACCTGACAAGCTTGAAGACAAAGAGCACGGCAACGGCAATGAGCGAAACGGTCGAAAGGCCCACCACCTGTCCCAACGTGCTCCATGCGACAATAGTCAAAAGCATTACAATGCCGACCGCGTACTCCGCGTACCGGAGCCTGCCGAGCCCCTTTGCCCTTGTTTCGATAATACCCATAGCCTTGGCTACATCGGGTATGTCGATAGGGAAAATTCTGGTAAGCACCAGGTAACCGACTATAAGAAGCACCACGACAAGAGGAAAGACCGCCACGGTGTATTCGATAAAGCCGATTGTAGAGTCAGTAGTCTCCTGCAAAATACCGAGCGCGAGAGGCACGCGGGCCCCGCCCAGAAATGTAGCCACGCCTCCAATTACAGAACCCCACGCAAGAGCGAAAAAGAGAAGCTTGCCGTAATTGGAGCGTCCCGGCTTGAGGCCGAGCGCCTTGGATATTTCAAGCGCAATAGGCAGAAGCATAGCCGCTACCGCATGCTCAGACATAAAGAACGAGAGCACGGCGGAGAGCAGAAATACGCTTACCAGCAACTTGCGCGGCGTTTGACCGTAACGCCTCATCATCGTAAGCGCAATACGGTTAGAAAGCCCGGAGTGCATTACGGCTCCGGCAAGAATAAACGCGCCGAGTATGAAGAAGACCGCCTCGTTGCCGAAAAGCGCGTACGTCTCGTTTCTTGGAAGTATGCCAAGCAGCGGCACAAGCACTATCGCCAACAGGCTCGTTATAGCGACCGGCACCATATTAGAGACCCAGAGCGTAAGGCAGAGCAGAAATACAGCTATAGCGCGCTGCCCTTCGACCGTAAGGCCCGCGACCGGCTCCATAGTAGCGACGGCCCAGAAACCGAGCGCGATAATACTGAAAAAGAGGGGCCTCAACGCCTTGATCGCAAGCAGAACCCAGATAGACCTTGTATCTATTTCAACCTTCATGGCTCAACTCAATTTCAAATTCAGACGCATAACCCGGCATTATCCGTACGTAATACTATACTTTTAAAAGACCCGATAATCGCCCCGGTAAAATCAGGCCGCGCAACCCTGCTGAAAGCATTACGCAAAACAGTTAAAAAAACGCAGACCGCCCCTTCACATAACCAAAAGAGAGTTTAGAAGTCCGCGTTTTTCACCCTCAACTTTCGTCTTATAGCGGAAAGGCCCCACGCGGCCTTCAGCCCGAAACGGGAACTGTAGAAGTTGCCAAGGCCCTTCATCTCCTTTGCAGAGTCCTCCATAAGCATAGAGGCCTCGGCAGGGGTGGTTATCATGCTTATATCCCTTACCCACTTAAAGTTTATACCGCTCTTTTTTACAGCCGTATAGAGGTGCTTAAAGACAGGTATAAGAATTTCCGCGGTAAGGGGCTCAATTCTTAAAGCGCGCCCCGGACGAGGTCTGTAGATTGGCAGAATCGGCACCACGCCCATCTCCGTCAGGTGGTCTATTCCTATTCTTGTAGAACCCGGAGGCTCCAACCCTACTATCAGGTGCGAGGCAA
Source organism: Deltaproteobacteria bacterium (assembly GCA_024275855.1). GTDB lineage: Bacteria > Desulfobacterota > GWC2-55-46 > GWC2-55-46 > JADFVP01 > JADFVP01. The sequence continues at coordinate 1,668 of JAJRYL010000010.1, read as the reverse complement.
CGGTACCGCCCGGAAAGATAGAGACGGCGTACTTGAGGGCCTCCAAGTACCGCGCCCTGCCGACAAGCTCGGCACGCCCCGGACAGATTACCTCAAAGAGTTCGGAGTCGAAGATTCCTATATTGTACAGAACCGAGTCGGCGCCGAGCGCGTATGTCTTGTCTATCCAGCGGTTCTGTTTAGGCGGCAGGGCCTCTACCGCAAGCAGGCAGCTATGGTGTTTCTTTATAGCCTTTATATACGGCCCTAAAAAGCGGATACCGCCGTCGTCCCCTTCGGTAAAACCGACGGAGAGGTAAATTATCTTCGATAGCCCTTCTTTTAAGACAGCGGCGACAGCCTCTAAAACCTCGTCTACCGTAAAATCCCGTTTCGGTTCGCCAAGTCCGTTATAGTTGATAGTGCAGTACCTGCACTCGGAATCCGTGTCGAAAAAATCGCAGCGCGGAGACGGGGTTATTACCGTATAACTGCCGTGAACAACGGCAATATCCCCAAAAGGCACGCCTGTTGTAGTCTTGCGGCTGTAAAACGCCGGAAAAGGCAGTATCTCGGCATTGGCCTCCGAAGTACCGTCGGTTATGTAATGTTTATCGCCCCGTCTGCGAAGCTCGTAAGGAGAGTCGGCGGTAAACTCTTCCCTGCATGGAATATTAACTAACGTTTCGGCAGGCAGAAGCATATCTATTCCGGTAGTGCCGCACGCCCATGCCTTTGCCAACGGGTCTACAACCCTTATGCCTTTGAGCATAAGGTCTATCTTCAACGCCCAAGGGTTATCGAAGTATCCGCTGGTAAACATCGGCTCCTGTAATATATACGAGTATTGGGAAAAGTAGTAAACTCAAAAAAAAAACGAGGCGGTACAAAGGCGCTTTGCGTACCACGGCACACCTGCGGCCCGGAATTAATGACAAACCGTAGACAAAACCGCTTTCGTATTACCGAGATAATACCACCATGAAACAGGCACGACAGCGCCCGAACCGGGCGAATTCAGAATACCGGTAATAGTCTCAAGGTTTTTAAGCCGGCAAGAGCCCGCAAAGACAGAATCAGGTTTTAAATTCGCAGACCTTCTCTTCGTACGCCTTAAGCTTCTTAATTGTAGCATTGGGGCCGCACAGAGCGCAGTCCGGGTCTTTTCTGACCTTGACCTTTCTAAACGCCATGCCGAGCGCGTCGAAGATCAAAAGCTTTCCGGCAAGGCCGTCTCCGATACCAAGTATCTCCTTAACTGTCTCTACCGCCTGCAACACGCCTATTACTCCGGCAAGCGCGCCCAAGACTCCGGCCTCCTGACAGCTTGGCACAAGACCCTTTGGCGGAGGCTCAGGGTAAAGACACCTGTAACACGGATAGTCGTCCTCGTGCCCCTTAAAGACCGATATCTGACCGTCGAACCGGAACATGGAACCCGATACAAGGGGTTTGCTCTCGAAGTAAGCGGCGTCGTTCATCAGAAAACGGGTCGGGAAGTTATCCGAACCGTCGAGCACAACGTCGTACCCCCTTAAAACCTCGCGTATATTATCTTCGTTCAGACGCATGTTTATAGGCTCTACCTTAACGTCGGGGTTTAAAGACTCTATTGCCGCCTTTGCGCTAAGAACCTTCGGCATGCCTATTGTCTCGGTCTTGTGAATAATCTGCCTCTGTAGATTGGAG